>CANOUM010000021.1 GCA_947570515.1 uncultured Clostridia bacterium | reverse complement strand
AGGACTACGCTCCATGGCAAGAAGGTAATCTTCTTTATCGACCTTACTCCAATCAACGACTTTACCGAGTTCTTTTTTAAAAATGCAGTCAAGCCAAATACGTGTACTACGCCCGTTTCCTTCTCTGAAGGGATGGGCGATATTCATTTCCACGTACTTTTCCACGATCTTATCAAAAGCGGACTGCGGCATTTTATCAATATTTTGGAGAGCCGCTTCCAAATACATCACCGGTGCAAAACGAAAGTTCCCCTTTGCGATATTAACTGTGCGTAGTTCTCCTGCAAAATAATAAATCTCGTCAAAAAGATATTTATGAATAGCTTTAAGAGCAGAAAATGTTCCTTCTTCCAATGTATCAAGTATTCCGTTCTCAAAAAGCTCACGAGCTTTTTTCTTGCTGATGCGTTCTTCTGCTTCGGCAAGCTCAGGGGAAGATGTAATCCCTAATTTATTTTCAAGTGCCATATTGTACCTCCAAAGCTGAATTACTTATCTGCCGCACACGCACATGGGCAGCACTCCTTCTACAGCCTAGTCAACGTATCCACCGCATCCGTATCCGGCTTGACCTTTGACATAATTCTTTCAATGTTTCCCTGCTCGTCAATGACAAAAGTAGAGCGTTCTACTCCCATCCCAAGCTTACCGTTCTGTTTTCTTTCCTTCCAGATCCCATACGCCTTAATGACGCTGAGATCAGGATCCGATAATAAGATAAACGGCAAGGCATGCTTTTGTGCAAATCTAGCATGCGCCTCCACACTATCCTTACTGATACCGATTACTTCCGCACCCTTACTCCTAAATTCCGTATATAACCCTGCATAGGCACAAGCCTGACGGGTACATCCCGGCGAATTATCCCTAGAATAAAAATACAGCACGACCTTTTTATTTCTGAAATCTGACAGGGAAACATCGTTTCCATTCTGATCCTTCAAGGTAAACTCCGGAGCTTTTTGTCCTACTTCTAGCATAACTTCCTCCTATTCACTAATCAGTTTAATGCCCTTTTCCAAGGTGAGTAAATCGATCATCCCACTGCTCTTTGCAATGAGCGTTCCATCTTTATCTATAAAATAAGTTGTTGGATAGCTAGTCACATAATATGCACTTACTGCCTCTCGTTTAGTATCAAACAGTACCTCAAACTCAAATTCCTGTTCCTGAATATATGCTTTAGCACTATCCACTGTTTCTCTATTTCCATCCGTTGCATTCACCATCAAAAACTGAATCTCCGAATATTGCTCATAGGCTGTATGAAAATCCGGCATTTCCTCTTTACAATAGTAGCACCATGTAGCCCAGAAATTAAGTACAATCGGCTTTCCTGTATAATCAGAAAGCTTGACCTCATTTCCTTCTGCATCCAGTACTGTAAAATCCGGTGCCTTTACCGTATTCTGCGCTGCCGCGCTGCTCTCATCCGGTGCTTCGTCCGTCGTATTCTGCTTCAAATTATCTTTATTATATCCTTGACTCAATTGACGGTATAAAAACAAAGCGCCCGCAAGCATGCCTACAAGTAAAATGACTCCAGCAAGCCATTCAATACTGCTTTTTTTCATATATCCCCCTATGAAAGTAGATTTAAAAATCGGTCAAATAATCCGCACATCATTAAAATACCCACCAGCACCAGCAATGATCCGCATATGATTTGAATTCCTCTATAGTGCTTTTTAATCAGTTGGAATACGCCTTTCAGCTGATCAATCAAAATAGCGCTGATCAAAAAGGGAATCCCAAGTCCCAAAGAATATAAAAGGAGCATAGTAATGCCTGTCAAAAAAGTTCCTTCACTGGCAGCAAGCATCAGAGCTGAACCTAAAAATGCTCCCACGCAGGGGGTCCAGCCAAGAGAAAAGACCATTCCAAACAAAAAAGAAGAAAAGAAACCGAGACCGTCGGTTTTGGAAAATCGAACTCCTTTAAAAATGCTAAGTTTAAACAACCCAAGATGGTAAAACCCAAAAAATATGACAATCAGTCCGGTAATCAGATTAACTATTCTTTTATATTCATTCAGAATTTGTCCTATCGTCCCAGCCAAGGCGCCCAGCAAAACAAAGACCGTTGTAAAACCCGCTATGAATCCTAATGCATTTTTTACTGTTCTTTTTGCATCCCGTTCCATACCTCCGGCAAAATATGAAACATATACCGGAAGCATCGGCAGCAAACAGGGAGAAATAAAAGTAATAATCCCTTCTAAAAAAGCAATAACATATGACATAATACACCTCTCTGTTTCTTTACTATAACAAAAACCCCGAGAAAATACAAATACTTTCTCGGGGTAAGCACTACAAAAATCAGATTTACTCTTTAGACTGATTTTCTTCCTGATTCAGTTTGCCGGTATAACGGTCAATAATTGCCTGCCGCTCTGCGTCCAAATTATAGTTTTCCACATCCTCGTCTGCCAGTGCCTCATCCTCGTCCGGCATATAATTACGAAATACTCTTTCAAGCAGCATGGCAGAAAAATAAAAACAAAGTCCAAACATAAACACGCTCGAGAGCATATTCCAAAACAGGAAGGCAGCTATGCTGGCAATCAAAAGCGCCGCACACAGCAATGTGGTCAGCAGATGTTTATTGGCCATCATAAATGCATACTTAAACAAATTTTTAGTCGACATTTCAAACCGTGCAAGCAAAGCAAAAATATAGGTAAGAATAAATATCAACTCTATGATCACAAAACCTTGCACCGGAAGCACAATATACATCATCTTTCCGTACAATCCCATATTGACCACTTCGAGCCAAATTGCATACCCCAAAAGCCCGAATGTAAGTGTAAAGATTAAAGCTACCACCAGTCCCTGCTTATAGTTTTGCTTATAGGAGTGCCAAAAATCCCGGAACGTATAGGTCTCCTCTTTCCGCTGGCGCTTGCCTAGTGCTGAAAACGCAGCCGTTGTCGCCGGTCCCATGTTCAAAAAGAAAACAACTGTGAGCACCAGATTAAGAATATATGTCGCCTGATTAGTTACGATCGGCAGATAGCTTAAAATAACAACAGCAATCGGCCCTCCAAACAAAAGCCACAGGACATTACAGTATATAATTTCGAATATCAATGTACCAATTCGCGAAAACGGTCCGTCAATTCCGACTACTTCTTTAAATGTCATACAAAACCCTCCTACGCATTACGCAGATCCATTATTTCAGTACATTCTATTATAAACTAAGCGCCGGGAACTTACAAGCGTTCCCGGCGCTCAAATTGTGAACAAACATTAAATTTTACTTGTATTCTTTAAGATCTGCTGCTGCTGCCTCATCAATAATGATCGTAACATCCGGATGCAGCTGCAGTACAGATGCCGGTACCTGCGGCGTGATCGGGCCTTCCAGTGTGGCAGCAATCGCTTTTGCTTTTCCCTCTCCATTGGCTACCAGCAGAATTTTTTTCGCTTTCATAATAGAACCAATCCCCATGCTAATGGCTTTGGTGGGCACATCCTCAATCTTCTCAAAGAAACGGGAGTTAGCCTGAATGGTGCTTTCCGTCAGCTCAACCACATGTGTGGGACCTACAAATGTATCAGCCGGCTCATTAAATCCGATATGACCATTACCACCGATTCCCAGCACCTGAATATCCACACCGCCAATTTCATTCAGCATTGCTTCATAAGATTCACATGCCTCATTCATATCTTCTGCATTTCCATCCGGAACGTGCACCTGATTTTTATCAATATTCACATGATTAAACAGATTTTCATTCATGAAATAATGATAGCTCTGATCATTGGTAGGCTCCAGCGGATAATATTCATCCAGATTATACGTTTTCACCTGACTGAAATCCAGCATTCCCTCCTTGTACATCTTGATCAGCTCCTGATAGGTTCCAACCGGAGAAGAACCGGTTGCCAGTCCCAGAATTGCCTCCGGCTTTACATTTACAATGCCCGCCAGAATAGCGGCAGCCTTTTTGCTCAGCGTCTCATAATCCTTGCAGACCAAGACCTTTACATTTTTGTTTTTACCATTCGTGTACCATTTTGCATTAGTTTCCATAAACCTGTTTGCCTCCTACAAATGTTTTGATAATTTCAAAGTCAGCATCTGCCAACAAAATATCCGCATCTTTTCCTGCTTCCAAAGAACCTTTTCGATCCCCCATGCCAATAGACTCTGCAGGAGACAGGCTCGCTGCTGCCACCGCCTGCGGCAGTGTCCAATTGGTATGCTTAACAATATTCTGCACTGCTTTATGAAGGCGCAGCACGCTGCCGGCAATCGTACCGCTTTCCAGCCGGCATTCAATGCCTTTTACAAATACCTTTTGCCCGCCGAGGCTGTACTCTCCGTCCGGCAATCCGCCGGCACGCATGCAGTCCGTAATGAGCACCAATTTATCTTTTTTACAATCCGCTACCAACTGGAATACGCCCGCATGAATGTGGAACGTATCACAAATCATCTCCGTATATACCTCCGGACTTGTAAGCGATGCACCTACTACGCCGGGATCCCGATGATGCAGACCTGTCTGCGCATTAAATAAATGCGTTACATGATTGCAGCCCCTTGCAAAACATTCCTTTGCCGTTTTATAATCCGCTGCCGTATGCCCCAAAGAACACACAATATCGGTTTCCTTTGAAATCCGTTCTACAAACTCCATGCCGCCGGGCACCTCCGGTGCAATGGTCACTAATTTAATCACATCCGCAAACTGTTTTGTAAACTCCACATCCGGCGCCTGAATATATTCCGCTACATGTGCTCCTTTGCGTTCAACATTGATATAAGGTCCTTCCATATTCACGCCCAGCACCTGTGCTCCGCCCCAGCTCTGCGGATCCTGCTCACTGGCCTTCTTAGCTTCACGCACCATTTCAAAGGTTTGTGCCAAATGCTCTGCCGGAAGCGTCATCGAAGTCGGAAGCCAAGAAGTCACGCCAAACTGTGCGATCATTTGGCTCATTTTCTGAATAGCGCCCGGCTTATTATCACTTGTATCTTCTCCGCCGCAGCCATGAATATGAACATCTACCAAACCGGGAGAAACGTACTGTCCCTCCGCATCTATCATCTCTAAATTTTCATACTGATCCAGCTCAGAAGGCGGCACAATTGCTTCGATCTTTTGATCAAACACAAGTGCTTTTCCCTCTACAATCTGATCTGGCAGAATGATCTTACCATTGATAATACATTTCATGCAAAAACCCCTCTTTTCTTCGGATTTTTAATTGCATTTCGCAACGCAATCTCTCTCATATGATACCCTCTTCCGTTTCTCTAGTCAACATTTTTTCAAATTTTTCAAAAACCCTCCGCCGGGCCTTATTCTTTAAGCAGTTTGACCTGCTTCCATTTACCGCTTCGATAAAAATAAGCTCCCATCACCGCCCCGACAAGCCAGCCAATCCCAACCGACCAATATACGGAGCTGCTTCCCAGTATACCGCTTAATGCATAAGCAGAGACTACCCGAATCACCAGATCCACAAGCGTAGTCGAAGTAAACGCAATCATATAGCCTGCGCCCCGGCTTACGGCACATGTATTATTCAAAATCACAAAAAAGAAGCTGCTGCTTACCACCACTCTAAGATATCCGGCTCCGGCCCGATACACCTCTGCTGACGCTGTCTCATCCACAAATAGCCCAATCAGCTGCCTGCCGCATACAAACACCAATATCACGGCCGCCGTGCAATACACAAAATTCATCAGCATACCTGCCCGCAGCCCCTGTCCCGGCCGCTCCATTTGTCCTGCTCCGATATTCTGCGCCGTAAACGTAGCCACCGCCGTACCCATCGTTGCAATCACTACCGTGAAAAAGCCGCTGATTTTAAGGGCCGCCGAATACCCGGCAATAAAGTCAGCACCATACGTATTCACCAAAGCCTGCACAAACAGATTGCCAATACTCACAATCGACATCTGCAGCATCGTCGGAATCCCTACCCGGCTCATACCAGCCAAAAGCTTTTTATCAAAATACGAAACCTTTTCTTCCAGCCGGCGCACCTTAAACAGCAGCACACTGATGGCTAAAGCAGATGCCAGCCCCTGCGCAATAAAAGTCGCCCATGCCACGCCGCGCACGCCCCAGTGCAGCACCGCCACAAAAAAGATATCTAAAACGATATTAAAAACCGTAGAAAACATCAGAAAATACAGCGGCTTTTTGGAATCCCCCAGCGCGTTAAAAACAGCATTGGCAATATTATATAAAAACAAAAACGGCAAGCCCCACATATAAATACGCAGATAGGAAAGCGCATCCCCATAGATCTCCTCCGGCGTATTCATCAGATGCGTCAGCGGATCAGCAAACCCTTGTCCTACCAACATGAGAATCAGACTCAGCACCACAAAAGATAAAACCGCTGTATAAATGGAGGTTTTGAGCTTCTTCATTTCCTTTGCGCCAAACAGCTGTGAAATGACCACGCTGCAGCCCATGCCTGCCCCGCTGCCCAAACTCACAAACAAAGACGTAATCGGATTTGACACGCCCACGGCGGCCAGCGCATTCACGCCTGCATACTGCCCGGCGATAATGCTGTCCGCAATATTATAGCACTGCTGCAGCATCCCGCTTAAAATCATCGGAATTGCAAAGCTCAGAATAATCCGCAATGGACTCCCTTTTGTCATATCCTTCATCTGCAAACCTTCTTCGCTTCCTGCTCCAGCTCCTGTATAATCACGGCAATCGCATGATGATCACAATCCACTGTAATCCGATCCGCCGCTGCACGGCAAAGCTCTGCCGCATTCGCCACGGCATATCCCACATCGGCCACCTGCAGCATCGATACATCGTTTTCATAATCCCCCGCGCCAATAACTCTGCGCACCCGATCGCCCAATATCTCTTTCAGCCGCACAATCGCCGGCCCTTTGCCGCCCTCTGCAGGCAGCAGCTCCATACCCGTTGCCCAGCTTCTCTCAAACTTATACTGCGGAAAACGCTCCTTCATCAGCTGCTGCACGCGCACCGTCTCCTCCGGCGTATCAAAACAAAAATTAACCTTGTGCCAGCTCTCCTTTTCTGCCTGAAACAGCTCCTCCAGATCACTGGCCGGCATATCCAGACGCGCAATTTCACCATCGCTCCAGCGCACCGAATGATGCAAATGATCCACAAAAATCAAATGACACAGCCCCTGCTCTACCACATACCGCACCGCCTCCTCCGGCGGTTCCATCGTAACCTCATGCAGCACCCTGTCACTTTCTACATCATAAATCGTCGTTCCATTGCCCACCACCTGATATGTATTAGGCTTAAAATCGGCCTCAAACTTTCCAACATGCTTAGGAAACCGTCCCGTCGCCACGGTAAACAGACCGCCCTCCTGCTGAAAATACCGGATTGCCGCCGCATTCTCCTGCGAAAGCTCCCCCTTTTTATTCGTCATCGTGCCATCACAGTCCGAACAGATCAGATATCCATCAAAAATCCCCATCGTACCTTACTCTCCTCTGAGCTTCAAAATTCTCTCCAGACCCCATTCCCAAAAGGCCCAATCATGACCACCGTCATGCTCTTCATACACATGCTCAATTCCCGATTGCTGCCAGTCTTCATGCAGTCCCCTCGTCAAATCCAGCAGCCCATCCTGCCTGCCGCAAGCCAGATACAGCTTCGGCAGCCGCTTCGCCTGATGGCTCAATGTCCGCACATCATGCATGCTATCCGCCGCTTCCCGCAAATCTCCAAAAATCCCCTGCAAAAACTCAGGTCTCTCAAAAAATGCACCATTTTCTTTGCAATGCCCCTCCATATCCTGCGTCAGCAGCGCCGAGGAAAGTCCGCCGGCAAAGCCGAAAACCTCCGGATAGAGCAGCCCTGTCCGCAGCGCTCCATAACCGCCCATAGAAAGTCCTGCGATCCAGGTATCCTCTCTGGACGAAGAAAGCGGCAGCATGGCTCTGGTAAGCTCCGGCAGTTCTTCTCCAACAAAGCGCTCGTAATCCTCTTTTCGGCCCTCGGCCGGATGATAAAATCCATTGCCGCCGCTGGGAAGCACGATCGCCAGCTTTTTTTCGTGCGCCGCATTATATTGCCCCAGCAGCCGAAACAAATTGGTGGCTGTAAGCCAGTTGATATAGCTGCCCTGCACGCCATGCAGCAGGTACAGGCAGGCGCAGCGCTGACCGGGCTTTAGTGATTCTGCCGGTACAACAGCGGCGGCCGTCACCGTACGCCGCATCGTTTTTGCATATAGCTCCAATTTTAAGATTGCCATACTCTGCCCTCCTGCATCCAATCCAGTACATCGCATATATGTCCGTCCCAATAGGTCCAATTATGCCCTCCGGACTGTTCTTCATAATGATGTGCAATCCCATTTTCGTTTAGAAATTTATGATATTCTCTATTATCTTCGAGCAGCGGATCCTCCGTACCGATACTGAAAAAAAGCTGTGGTATCGGCTTTTTTTGCCTTACCGCCTGCGTAAGAGCCTGCATGAGATCTGCATTATGCCCCAGCTGCTCTGCCTCCTGATGAATCGTAAGCCCGGCAGAAAGCCCGGCTGCTTTTCCAAATACCTCGCCATAATGCAGCGCACAGCGAATCGCACCGCCTCCCCCCATGGAAAGGCCCGCGATCCAGGTATCCTCCCGCTTATCTGACAGCGGAAATGTATTTCTGGTAAGCTGCACCAGCTCCTGCGCCAGAAATTTTTCAAAATTTTCTGCTCGCTCCGGATAATCTAAGTAGTATGCGTTCTCTCCTGAAGGCATCACAACGGCAATGCCCCGCTGCTGCGCCCACAGCGCAATGCGCGAATTATATAACCAATCCGTATAATTCCCAAAATATCCATGCAGCAGATACAACGCCGGAAATGGCCCCTTCTTTACCGCTTCCTCCTGATCACAGGGGAGGATCACATGGATGCCGGTAAACCGCTGTATTGTATTTGCCATGAAGTCCATCTGAATCACTGCCATACTATACCGTCTCCTTTAAATAAAAAGCTATCTATCTTGATCTTTTATATTCTGCGCTGCATAGCGCGCCTCGTCATACTCACGAACCAGCTCCTTGACATCCGTCAAAACTTCTCCGACCTCATGCGGTGTTTCATAAGGCTGTACTTTTTTCCCCATCTGTCCCTTCACCTTTTTATAGTACATTTTGCGGATTTTATTTTCCGGACTGTTATCAAAAAGTTCTTTCAGACTGCGGCGGCGTGTTTTAGCCTTTGGCGCTTCTTTATAGAAGACCTTGGTCTCCTCGTATCCTGCCTCTTGATAACGGCTGCCTCCTCCCACTCTTCGTACCAGGAAATAGATCAGCACTGCAATCGCGCCCAAAGCCAAAAGTACAAATCCAATTTCAAGGATTTTCTCAAGAATCAGCCAGATGGTTCCGCTCTCCAATGTGCCGAACATCTGCGCATAGGACTCGCTGATCGCCTCCTCCTGCACCGCCTCTTCTTCAAGCGTCTCCGGCGTTGGCTCTATACTGCCAAAATAACGGATCATCCTTCGCAGCATGAGCAGAGTTTTCTGCCCTAACAGGCCAATCATATCCCCCAGCCCCAGCAGATACAGTACAAAAAATACCGCAGCCGCAATGCCGAAATAACCGTACAGCATTTTGTTATTAAAGCGAATCATACGGCGCAGTGAAAAATTGCCTCCTTTGTCGATATTGCGCAGCGCGTCATGTACTCCGATCCAGTGCTGATAATACATAAACAGCGCCGCATAGGTAAACGCCTGCACAATCAGCAGCGTTTCAAATCCTTCTCGCTCACGGCTCACCGACAGGATATAAATACAGATCATAATGATCATAGACACCAGAAGGATGATCATCGAGGCTTCTCTTTCACTTTCCTTGGAGACCTGCCGCACAGCGCCGTATATCGTGAGCGTAAGCCAGTAGACAATGCCCAGCGTCGTCAGTACAATATCAGGCGAAAGCAGAATCCATGCAGCCTGAACAAGCTGTACCAGAAGAAATAGGATCAGACTGGGCAAATGCCGGCGCAGCACGGTGGAAAGAAAGGGCATCACGAAAAATCCTATAGAAAAATACACATACTGATACCCATTTCCGATATCATATGCTCCATAACAAATTAAAACCGCAGCGGGAGCAAATAAAAGAAGTACCTTAAGCGCTTCTATCCAGCTTGGATATGGTATCATTTTCCGGTAGTTCGGCGCTTCCTGTCCGTATACATATGTCTCGCTCATCCCTACCTCCTTATACCTTGTAGAAATAAAAATCTTTTACATCTTTCTCCAGATTTTGAATCCGAAGCTCCATATCCAAAAAACCTACTTCGGAAATGGGAGCAAGCCACATACACGCATCCGTATATGCCCGCAGCTCGTTGTACTTCTGCACCATCTCTTTGCTGTAGCACGCGCTGATGATCACATAGTAATCCTCTGCCTGCCTCTTTTCCTGCAGATTTTCCAGCACCTGAGGCCCCTCTGTTTCTGTCACGGTCATATCGAGCCGGGCCAGCGTCTCCAGCACAGAATCAATATGATTCTCACTGCATCCTGCTCCGACCTGTGGCTCCTGCTTTTCTATGCTATCCAGCCCGTTGCTGTAAAAGCTTGCCGGTACGCCGTCCCTCTCCAGCCGGCTGATCATAGCGGCCGCCAGACGAAGCCCTGCCTCATACACAGGCTCTTCATAGTAATTTGTACTTTTGTCAGTAAGCAGTAATACATGCACCGTTTGATCAACCGTGTATTCATGCGTATTCACCAGCCATTTTCCGCCTCTGGCGGAGGCTTTAAAATTGATGCTCTTAAAACTGTCATACGGCTGATAATCCCGAATCCCTTTAAACAGGAATGGATCCTCTACTGTATATCGCTTGGTCGCCATGGTTCCGATCATCTTTTCATAGGGCACATCGAAGGTCTCTTTTGCCATGCTGACGGGATACACCGTGATCTGCGCATAGTTATCCACCATTTTCACAAATTTGCTGGTAATAAACATGTCATAGCTCAGCAGATCGAGCTTATGGATTTGATATACGCCGCGCCGCTTGAGCTGCAGTTTGCTTTTACGAGTGATTTGCTGATGAAATAATATGTTGAAGATATCGCTTTTGAACAGATTGTCCGTTTTGCCGTTGCGAGTGATCTGAAATTTAAGCTGTACCCACGGCAGCGGCAGCAATTTGTTATTGGTCATGACCTCAATCAGCTCGGTCTCCTCTCCTTCAAACATATATTGATCGCGCAGCTTAACCTCTGCTGTTAAGCGCTTATTCCAATACTTTTGGTAGACCTTCTTCTGAATCCAAAGCATGAGACCTACCACGATTAAAATGATTAATACTGCCATCGAAGCCTCATCCTTCCTGCTTCGAGAGCTTCCATTCCTCCGTGGGGACCTCCACCGATTCTAAGATATCCTGAATCAGCATTTCAATCTGGGTAGATTTGTTACGCTGACTGCCGCGCAAAATAATGCGGTGTCCAAGCACCGGAAGTGCCAGAGCTTTGATATCGTCCGGAATCACATAGCTGCGGCCATGAATCGCGGCCAGCGCCTGCGCTGCTTTGAGCAGGGCCAGATTGCCGCGTGGGCTCACACCCAGCTGTACCCCTTCCGATGTTCTCGTTTTATCCACAATATCCACTGTATAGGCAGCGATGTCGGGATGAATCGTGACCTGTTTGATGCTTTCCTGCATTTCCAGCAGCTGCTCCCGCGTACAAACCGGTTCTACTGCTTCGGCCGGTACTTCATTGACAAACCGGCGCAGAATCTCCATTGTGTCCTGCTTTTCGGTATATCCCATGGAAAGCTGTATTAAAAAGCGGTCCAGCTGCGCTTCCGGCAGCGGGAATGTACCCTGGGTCTCCACCGGATTCTCCGTAGCAATAACAAAAAAAGGCTGCTCTAATACATAGGTATGCCCATCAACTGTGATTTGCTTTTCTTCCATGCTTTCCAGCAGACTTGACTGCGTACGGGGCGTGGCTCTGTTAATTTCATCGGCTAACAGCACGTTGGTAAACAGCGCGCCCTCGCGAAAAACAAATTCGCTTTCTTTTTGATTATAATAATTGATACCGATCAGATCTGAAGGGAGCAGATCCGGCGTAAATTGAATCCGTTTAAATTTTGTGTCCAAAGATTTGGCTAATGATTTTGCCAATACGGTTTTACCCGTGCCGGGCACATCCTCCAGCAGCACATGGCCCTTGGCCAAAAGCGCCGCCAAAATCAGATTGATTTTATCGGATTTGCCGACGACGACCTTTTCCATATTTTCTTTTATCTTCTTAGTTAGTACTTGAATTTCTGCAATTTGCATCGAAACATCCCTCTTTCTCTTGTTAATTGTTTTTTATTGTATCATCACTTTTAGTAAAAGTAAATAAAAACCGCGGATAAGCAGCTTGAAAATTGTCACTATTCCTTCAAAATCACCTTCCTTTTTCAGGCAAACTATGATAGACTATAGTGGCTTTATTAAGGATATTTTCTAAATACATTTCGGGAGGCATTTCGATTATGAAATCATCAGTGCAAGAAGCGATTAAAACACATGGCCGTGTTATGCTTCTTATGACAGCCGGCAGCTTAATCTATTCCGTCGGCATGAATCTATTCTACACCAAGCAGCAGCTACTGAGCGGCGGCGTCACCGGTTTTGCTCAGCTTCTCAACTATCAATTTGGCTGGCCCATCTCTTTAATGATTATCTTACTGAATATCCCCCTTTTTTTAATTGGCTGGAAATTTGTAAGCCGAAAGTTCTTTTTATACAGCCTTGCCGGAATGGGAATTTTCTCTCTCTGCCTTCAACTGGGGCATCCGCTTTCGGTTCCCTTTGAAAGTCCCCTTACGGCAGTTGCACTCGGCGGTGTTTTAACCGGATTGGGGCTGGGTATTATCTACCGCAGCGGCGCTTCCTCCGGTGGAAGCGATATCATTGCCAAGGTACTCCACAAATACTTTTCTATCAACATGGCGACTACCGGCCTTTTTGTAAATGCGGTCATCATCTCGCTTTCCATGTTAATCTACGGTTTAGATCAGGCTGTACTGACGCTCTGTGCGATGTTTATTGGCTCTCATGTCACCTCTTATGTTATCGATGGTATCGACCATCGCCGCGCTATCACCATTATCACCGCTAATCCAAAAGAGCTTTCCCAGGCTTTGATGGATGGACTTGGCCGCGGTATTACCATTACGAAAGCAACCGGTGCTTACACCGGCGATGAACGCTATATGCTGTACTGTGTCATTAGCAAGCATCAGCTATCTCCGTTAAAAGCATTGGTTAAAAAAACCGATCCGCATGCCTTTTTGACCATCACTACAGTCAATGGCGTTTATGGACGCGGTACCAGCTTTTTCTCCATGGATCATATTGAATAATCTAAATCTGCATACAGCTGATTTTAAAAAATAGCGTTTATATGTATTCAATTTTAAAAATGAATACATATGGATTGCAGCAACGGATGCTGACCTGTACGCAATTTAACAAATTGCGTACAGGTCTTTCTTTTTATTTGGATGAAACATGTATTCAAAATGAAAACTGCATACATATTTATTAAAAAAATCGCTCTGTATGATCATGCAAAACATGACGTCTCTGCCTCCTCTTTACCCGGAAAAATATTTGTAAAAATCAAAGCTAAAACCCTTATTTTCCTTGTGTTTATGCGGCTTTTATGGTATAATAAAGGCGGTAAGGCAGTTTCGGCTATTCAAGTACTCATGCTGTGCATATCTCTATGGTATAAGAAATCCCAAAGGGATTTCTTATCAAGTTCGCTGTAAGCGAACTTAGGTTGTCATCATGAAAACAATTGCAAGAATTCCGCAGGAATTTCTTGCCAAGTTCGCTGAAGGCGAACTTGTGCCGCCTTATGAGTTTGATGCTTTGCATCAAACTCCGATATCATCATGAAGCCAATTGCAAGAATCCCAAAGGGATTTCTTGGTAAGTTCAGCGCATTCCTCGCTGAACTTATATTATGTTAGGAGGTTTATTCATTGAGCAAAGATAAAAATCAACTGAACCTGACCGATCCCGATTTGGATGCCAAGGATCAGGAAGCAAGAGATATTTTACTAAATGCCAATCCCGCTTCAAAGGAAGCACCGGCCGCTTCTGACTACCACCATGAAAGTCAGGCAGCGGCGGCGGATTTAACCGTCAGCGGCGAATATACCGCCAGTCAGATTCAGATTCTGGAGGGACTGGAGGCCGTACGCCGCCGTCCCGGTATGTACATTGGCAGTACCTCCGCGCGCGGCCTGCATCATCTCGTTTATGAGATTGTTGATAATGCAGTCGATGAAGCGCTGGCTGGCTTTTGTAATAAAATCACCGTTACCATCAATCCGGATAACTCCATCACCGTCACTGACAACGGCCGTGGCATCCCTGTTGATATCCAGCCGCAGAAAGGAATCTCCGGTGTAGAGGTTGTGTACACTATTTTACACGCCGGCGGAAAATTCGGCGGCGGCGGATACAAGGTATCTGGCGGACTGCACGGCGTAGGCGCCTCCGTTGTGAACGCCCTCTCCAACTGGGTCACCGTACAGGTGCACATCGGCGGCAAGGTGCATGAAATCCGCTTTGAAAAAGGTCATACCGTAGAACCTCTGCATGTAATCGGCGATACCAACAAAACCGGTACTACTGTGACCTTTTTAGCCGACGACACCATTTTCGAAGAAGTCAACTACGACTTCGACACCCTCGCTCAGCGCCTGCAGGAAACAGCCTTCCTCACAAAAGGCCTTAACATTACTCTGGAGGATCTGCGCGAAGATAAAAAACAGAAAAAGAAATTTCATTATGAAGGCGGCATTCGCGAATTTGTTGCTTACGCCAACCAGAATAAAACAGCGCTGTATGACAAAATCATGTACGCAGAAGGCATGAAAGACGGCGTATATGTAGAGGTGGCGCTGCAGCACAACGATTCATACAATGATAGCACCTTCACTTTTGTCAACAACGTGCATACGCCCGAGGGCGGTACTCATCTGATGGGCTTCCGCGCCTCCTACACACAGGTGCTCAATGATTACGCCCGTAAAAATAACATTTTAAAAGAAAACGAAAAGAATCTGTCCGGCGATGATGTGCGCGAAGGCCTCACCTGCGTTCTTAGCGTGAAGCTGGGAGATCCACAGTTTGAAGGCCAGACCAAGCAGAAGCTCGGTAACACCGAAGCCCGCGGTGCTGTGGCAGCTGTTTTGACTGATG
>CANOUM010000020.1 GCA_947570515.1 uncultured Clostridia bacterium | reverse complement strand
AAATCTCCATATCCATAAACTTACGGCGTTTGGCAGGACCACTCTTAATCAGCGACAGATCCTCAGGCGAAAATACAACCACATGAAAGCATCCAAACAATTCATTGATCTTCTGTGCAGGATATCCATTGATCGCTACGGATTTTCTGCCGTTTTTGCGCAGGTGAATTTCAATCTGATCCTGTCTGTACTTTTCATACCAGATCTTAATCATCGCCTCATCCTGTTCGTACCGAATACACTCTTTATCGTAAGAAGTACGGTGCGAACGTCCCGTAGCGCAGTAATAAACGGACTCCAGCAGGTTTGTCTTTCCCTGAGCATTTTTTCCGTATACGATGTTGATATGGGGCGAAAGCTCTACGTCTAAATCTTCATAGCAGCGAAAGTTCTTTAACATCAACCGCTTTACATACATATCAGGATTCCATTTCTGTTTCTATCAGCAGAATTTCGCCGCTGACTTCTACCTTGTCGCCTGTTCTGATTTTTTTACGAATTGCTTCTGCTACCTCGCCGTTCACTCTGACCATACCATGTTCAATGAGCTGCCTGGCTTCTCCGCCTGTGGAAACAATATTTTCTAATTTCAGCAGCTGATTAAGCTGAATATAGTCTCCTGCTACCTTACAGATTTTCATATTTTCCTCCGTTCTCAGCTGTGAAGGCGAATCGGAAGGATAAAATATTTATAATCTTCTGATTCCACATCCTGAATAATGCAGGGCGTCAGAGAAGAAGACAGATGAATACAGATTTCCTCTTCTTCGATTGCTTTGAGCGCATCCAGAAAATACTTTGGATTAAAAGCAATGGTAAGGCCTTCTCCTTCAAGATTCAGCGCGATTTCTTCATAGGCGCTGCCGTTTTCAGCATTGGAAGTAATAATCATTTTATCGCCTTCGATCTGCAGCCGGATCGGGCTGTTTTTACTTTCCCGGCTAATTAAAGCAGCTCTGTCTACACTGTCAAGCAGCTCCTTTTTATTGATGATTACTTTAGATTGAAAATCCATATTTAAATTGCGCTGATACTGTAAAAAGTCACCTTCTAATAAACGAGAAAGCACAATTGTTTCATTCATCTGAAAGATAACATGCTTTCCGGTAAAGCTTACCGTCATAAGAGAATCTTCCTCATTTTCCAAAATCTTGTGGATTTCATTCAGGGCTTTTCCCGGTACCGTTACTTTAAATTCTTCTGCACAATTGACCTGTGTACGGCGCATGGAAATACGGAAGCCGTCTACAGCAACCAAATACAAATACCCATCGCGAATATCCATCAATTCACCGGTCAGGATCGGCCTGCCGCTATCTTCAGGAGCGATTGAAAAAATCGTATTATGAATCATGTCTTTAAAAGTCGCCTGAGGAAGTACGATTTGCTGTTTGGATTCCACCTCGGGAAGTCTCGGAAAGTCCTCACCGGATTGTCCTGCAATGTTAAATTTAGAACGGTCACATTCAATGGTGATATTATGATGATCATCGGTTTCTATTTTGATATCTTCATCTGGAAGCCTGCGAATGATTTCAGAGAAGATGCGGGCATTGACGGCAATGCAGCCTTCTTTTTTGACAGTGGCCTCGATCGTTGTCTGAATGCCAAGTTCCAGATCATTGCCAAGCAGTGTCAATTGATTTCCTTCTGCATCCAGCAGAATGCATTCGAGGATAGGAAGCGTCGTTTTAGAAGAAACGGCTTTTGATACAATTCCAACACTTTTGAGAAGATCGTTACGGTTACAGATAGTTAGCATAGTAGTCTCCTTTCATGCTGTGAATATCTCTACAGCGATGCGTTATATATAATATATATAAGTATTTATTAGTAGTTATAGTAGTAGGGGCTGTGAATTTGTGGAAAAGTGGGCTTAGCCCTTTGCTACAAAGGCTTTGAAGTGTTGAAAAGTCTGTGGATAAAATAGCGAAAAATGTCGAGTTATCCACTTAATCCACATAGGTGAAAAATGATGAAAAGTTATCCACATGAAATCCACAGGTTATCCACCAAAAAAATGAGGTTATGCACTAAAAAATGTGGATAAAAAACAGAGTGAATAAAAAGTGAATATTTGAATAATTATTCACCATTAATTCGTCTTTCCATATCTTCCAGAGCTCTTCTGAGTTCATCTCCTTGATTGCCCTTTAGATCATCAACAATTTTGTTGCAGGCATGGATGACGGTAGTGTGATCCCGGCCTCCAAAATAGCTGCCAATGTTAGAAAGGGGCTCTTCTGTGAGCTTTCGGCTGAGATACATAGCAATTTGTCTTGGATAAGCAATTTCCTTGGGTTTCTTTTTGGAACGAACATCTTCTGCGCGGATATGATACCGTTCGCAAACGATATCGATGATACGCGGGATCGTGATCATTTTTTGCGCGTCAGCGCCGATATAATCTTTGAGAGCCTCCTGAGCCAGTTCTATGTCGATGGGGCGGTCGTGATAAAGTCTGCTGAAGCCGCTGACACGTGTGAGCGCTCCTTCGAGCTCTCGGATATTGGAGGAGACATTATTAGCTATGTAGCTTAGAACGGAAATGTCGATGTCCATATGATTATACTGTGCTTTTTTCTGTAAAATAGCAACGCGTGTTTCATAATCGGGTGGTTTAATATCCGTAATCATACCCCATTTAAACCGGGAGCGGATGCGTTCTTCTAAAAGCTGAATTTCTTCGGGAGGGCGGTCACCGGAGATGACGATCTGTTTATTATCTTGGTAAAGCGTATTGAAGGTATGGAAAAATTCATCCTGCGTACCTTCTTTTCCTCCTAAAAACTGGATATCATCAATCAGCAGCACGTCAATCTGGCGGTATTTTTGACGGAATTTTTCGTTGGTGTTGCTTCCGATTGCGGTGATCATTTCATTGGTGAAGGTTTCAGAGGAAACATACAAAACCTTTTTGGTAGGATCGTTGCGCAGGACATGATGGCCGATGGACTGCATGAGATGGGTTTTGCCGAGCCCTGAATTTCCCCAGATATACAGGGGATTATAGGTATCTCCGGGAGAATCGGCTACTGCAACAGCAGAAGCGTAGGCCAAACGATTGTTGGTACCGGACACAAAGTCTTCAAAGGTATATCTGGGGTTAAGGCCTGCTTTTTTGGCTAGATCAACCGTACTTTTTTCTTCAGGAGGGGCTGTTTCTTCTGAAGGAGTATAGGTGCCTTCGTCAATGATCCGAAATGAAAAAGTATTATATCCAAGTTCTTCAAAACACTGATGGATCAGGGAAGCATAGCGTCCGGATTTAGAAATAATATCTTTGGTAGCGGGCTGTGCGGTTTCAAGGATCAGTACCTGATTTTCAACGATGACAGGTGTCAGATCTTTAAATAAAGCATCAAAGGTGACGGGCTGCAGCTTGGATTGCAGAAGCTCTTTGAGGCTGTTATAGATGAGAGCAGCATCATATATCATGAATAGAGTCCTCCTGTGAAAAAGAATGAAAAAGTGAATAAAGTGGATAACTTTTTTCACATCAGGAAAGCTAGAAAAATAAAGGAATTTGCAAGAAGATAAAAAAGTTACTCACAAGGTTATCCACATTTTGTGGATAACTTAAGGTTTTTATGACAGCGGATCATAAAATGTGTATATAGCATATCAAAAATCAGTGAATTATTCAATAGATATACAAAGAAATCAAGCAAGAATTCAAATTTGTGTGTGGACAACTTTGTGGATAACTTTTTGTAAAAATGCTAAAAAAAGGATTTACTGTATAAAAATGGATAATTAAGAAGGATTTTGCTGTCTTTTTACAGAAAAGTATTTCATTTTCATAAACTTACGTAATAATTTTGTAAAGAAATGGGGAATAATGTTGATAATGTGGATAACTTTGTACACAAATGTTGATAACTGGGATATAGGTAAATAAAGGCTTGAGAAGACTTATAGAACATACATTTGTCCACAATTTGTGAATAACTCACCCTTTTTTTGTGGATAACTTAAAAGAAAATGGGTTTCATTTAAGTAAGAGATTTGAAAAAAAGTCTGCTTTTTGCTATGATGCATATATAGTTTTAATATGTACGTAAAGGAGAAAAAATGAATGAAATGTTCGATCGGGTGGGTCGTAGATAAATATAAATATCTTCTTTAGGAGCAAAAGCAGCAGAAGAAGTAGCGGCAGGAAATATTTTGATCCTGTGGTTCATTTTATCATTATATTATAAATGAAGAAACTGGTACTTATAGAACGCAAACAGATCAGTATGAATATGTTGTTTTTCTTTTTGGGTATAAGGGAATTTAGATGAGCTACGGTTGGTTATAGCACTTATTATTCTGCTATGCTTGGCATTGAGGAAGATATTGGGCACAGAGGTGCAACTTTGATTACGGTCGATGAAAAAGGTTTTTTGGAAATAGCTCCCTATCGCCTGATGGATTTGTCATCGTAAAAAGTTCTTTTTAGGTGAAAAAAAGCTTGACTTAATGAAATCCCTTAAATATAATGAAAACGGTGCTCTAAAATAAGGAGGTGTAGTCTCTGTGAAAACGACTTTTAAACCGAAAACCAAACAGCGTAAAAGAGAACATGGTTTTAGAAAAAGAATGATGACCGCTAACGGAAGAAAGGTTTTATCCAGAAGAAGAAGAAAAGGCAGAAAAACTCTTTCTGCTTGATCACGATTAAATTTGACAATGAGTTGAATCGGTTTTGTGATGACAAAGCCGATTCAATCTTATTTTCTTCTTTAATATAAGGAAGAAAACGTTTTAAAATGAGGGGGAGTGTATGATACAAAGCCTCAAAAATCTGCAATTTCGCCGGGTTTACAGCCAAGGAAAATCAAAGGCTGATCACTGCGTCGCGATATATGTTTTGGAAAATGACCTATTGGTGAGCCGCCTAGGGATCACCGTAAGCAAAAAAATTGGAAATAGCGTCGTGCGAAGCAGAGTAAAAAGAATCATCAAAGAAGCCTGCCGGCTTCATGAAACGGATTTTTTACCCGGATATGATGTTGTTATCGTTGCCAGAAAAGCAGCTAAAAATAAAAAGAGCACAGATATGGAGATATCTCTGTTTAGACTTGGCAACAAACTAGGATTTTTAAAAGGAAACGGATGAAATGAAAATGATCATGCTGGGGCTCATTACCTTTTATAGAAAGTGTATTTCGCCCTTAAAGCCTGCGACCTGCCGCTTTGTTCCTACATGTTCTGCCTATGCTTATGAGGCTGTTCAAAAGTATGGGGCATGGAAAGGCGGAAAGCTGGCAGTGCGCAGAATCTTAAAATGCCATCCTTTTCATTCGGGCGGCTATGATCCTGTTCCATAAGAGCCGTCAGCGCAGAGAGGAGCAAAGCCATTGAATTTTGTGATGTTGGCAGCGACGACGAACTGGTTATTAAAACCGTTCGCAATGATTATGAGCTTCATCTTCAACGGCGTATTCTATGTGGTCAATACCCTGACGTCGCATCATGTTTTAGCAATTACCATTATCTTTTTTACATTTATTGCCAGAGCATTGATGATGCCTTTGATGATCAAGCAGCAGCGTTCATCCCGCGCGATGATGCGCTTGCAGCCTAAGGTAGAGAAAATCCAGGCTAAGTATAAAAATAAAAAGGATCCTGAATCCAATCAGAAAATGCAGATGGAAATCAGTGAATTATATAAGAAGAATAAGGCCAATCCCATGAGCGGCTGCCTTCCTCTTTTGATTCAGATGCCGATTTTGTTTGCACTATTTGAGATTTTAAGAAATGTTCCGTTTTATCTGAATCAGATCGGCGACATCTATAATAGTATGGCGCTTCAGGTACAAGCGGTTTCGGGATATGCCGATATCCTAACGAATAATTTTCAGGCCGTTATAAACAGCCTGAGTGACTTTGATATCCAAACAACCGATTCGGTTATTGATTTGCTTTATCATTTGTCCAGAGATCAGTGGGGAGTTTTAAAGGAAGTAACAGGTCTTGTTGGAAATGCAGCATTTGAAAGTAATTATATGTTGCAGGAGACATTTAATTCCTTTGGCGGAGGTCCGCTTTTATTTAACCTCTCGGAGGCGCCTGGCTGGACAGGAATTGGTGTTATTTTCCCGATTTTATCGGGAGGCACTACATTTTTACAGAGCTGGCTGGCACAGAGAGCGAATGATAAGCGTCAAAAAATGGCGAGTCCGGATGGTAAGGTAAAGCAGCAGAATTCTATGAAGATGATGACATATGTCTTTCCGGTTATGACAGCGTTTTTCACTGCTTCGATGCCGCTTGGTCTTGGCCTGTACTGGATTGCTGGCAATCTGTTTGGAATCGTGAGTCAGTTTATTACAGATTCTATGATCGACCGTGAAGAATATCGCGAAGCCCTTAAACGAAGGGAAGAGTTGATTGAGAAGAAGAAACTGAAAGAAGCTTCTAAATCTAAAATTGATAAGCTGACCGGTAATCGGATCGGTACGGCATCCTCTATGAAGAGCAGTATGGCCGGCAATAAAATTGCGGCGATGCGGCAGCAACAGGAGGAAAAGGAAAAACAAAAAGCACTTAAGGATGCACAAGCAGAGATGCAAGAGCAGACGGAAAATGCAAATCAGGAGGAAAAGTAAAAATGAACTCGGTTGTAGTCAGTGCTAAAACACTGGATGAGGCGATTACAAACGCATTATTGCAGCTGGGCGCCTCCAGTGATCAGGTTAATATTGAAATCTTAGAAGAAGGCAGCAAGGGTTTTATGGGTTTGCTGCGAAAAGATGCTAAGGTACGCGCTACATTGAAGGAGGGGGAGGAACCGGTGATCGAGTCCTCTGAACCGCTGAGCAGCGCCGCCGCGGAGGAGGTACAGGAAAAAGCCTCCCAGCAGCCGATAGAGGCTGTGACCGTAACAGGAGAAAAGGTTGTGATCGATGATACCATCGAACAGCGCCTGAGAAAGGTCAACTCAGAAAGAGAGACAAAGACCAAGCAGGATAGAAATGAAAAGACACAGGACAAGCCGGTTTATGCAGCGCCTGTGTATGAGATTCCTGAGGATGCGGAGGAAGTGCAGCAAAAGGTAAAGGCCTTTTTGCAGGAAGTGCTGAGCGCCATGGGAATTGAATCTTCTATTACCACTCAGTTTTCTAAAGAAGGAATTCTGGAGGTTTGCATTGAGGGAGAAGGCATGGGTGTGATCATTGGAAAGAGAGGCACCACGCTGGATTCTCTTCAGTATCTTGCGACCCTTGTTGTGAATAAAGGAAGAAATGATCATGTGAGGATCAAACTGGATACAGAAGGATATAGAGCGCGCAGGCAGGAGACACTTGAAAAATTAGCCATTAATTTAGCTAAAAAAGTAAAGCGGACAGGTCACAGAGTCGTGCTGGAGCCGATGAATCCTTATGAAAGAAGAATTATTCATTCTGTACTTCAGGCTGATCGCAGTGTAGAAACACACAGTGATGGAGAAGAGCCATACCGTAAGGTAATTATTTCGCTTAAAAAGAGACATTAAAAGAAAAAGGATGCTGCATTATGTGGCATCCTTTTTTGAAGGAAAATGAGGTAGACATACGTTGAGTCAGGAAAAAGAAAAAACAATTGCTGCCATTTCAACACCTATTGGAACGGGAGCAATTGCAGTGATTCGGATGACGGGGCCGGATGCCATTTCCATTGCAGATCGAATTTTTATATCACCCCATAAAAAAACGGTCGCCGGCTGTCCCGGACAAAGAACCTTGTATGGATGGATTCAAACGGTAAAGGGAGAGCGGCTGGACGAGGTTTTATTGTTGGTGATGAGAGCGCCGCATACCTTTACCGGGGAAGACACAGTGGAGATCAATTGCCATGGCGGTATGTATATTTGCCGGCGCATTTTGGAGGCGCTTTTAGAAGCGGGTGCTTCTATGGCAGAGCCCGGAGAGTTTTCAAAGCGGGCTTTTTTGCATGGACGTATGGATTTGACAAAAGCAGAAGCGGTTATGGATATGATCAGCGCACAAACAGCTTACTCATTAAAGGCAGCCGTCAATCAACTGAGCGGAGGTTTATATGAAAAAATAGAGGCGCTACGCAAAAAACTCCTGAATATGATCGTAGAAGTCGAGGTCAATATCGATTATCCGGAATATGATGAAGTGCCGGAAATTACGGATGAGGCGATACAAAGAGGTTGCCGGGAGATTGCAGATGAAGTAGAGACATTGCTTGCTACAGCAGAAAGCGGCCGCATGCTGCGTCAGGGAGTTAAGGTGAGTATTGTCGGCCGGCCTAACGTAGGAAAGAGCAGTCTCTTGAATATGTTGCTGCGTGAGCAGCGCGCGATCGTGACATCTGTCCCGGGTACAACACGGGATACACTGGAAGAAACGCTGGATCTTGGAGGAATCCCTGTATGTATCATGGATACGGCAGGAATTCGCGATACGAAGGATGAGGTGGAAAAGATCGGCGTGGAACGGGCATTGCAGTCTTTGGAGCAATGTGATCTGGCGCTTTTGGTATTGGATGCGAGCCGAGAGCTTCTGCCGGAGGAAAAAGAATTATTTGAAAAAGTGAAGGCTCGGCCATACCTGATTTTACTGAATAAGATGGATGAAGGACGGCAGTCTGCTGAGAAGCTGGTGAAAGTTTTCCCACAGGCAGAGGGGCGGATTTTGGAAATTTCGGCTAAACAGGGATATGGTGCAGAAGCATTGGCAGAACGTGTGAAGTCATTATTTTTCGGGGGAGAGGTGCTGATGGATGATCGCCCGATGGTGACGAACCTGCGGCAAAAAGAAGCGCTGATTAGGGCAAAAGAGGCCCTGGAACGTGTCATGGAGCAGGCGAATTTTGAACAGGATTTGCTGGTGATCGATATGCGGCAGGCCTGTGATTTTCTGGGTGAGGTTTGTGGACGCAGCACACAGGAGGAGGTTGTGACGGAGATTTTCAGCCGTTTTTGTCTTGGAAAATAAATGATTCGATCGGGGAAGCGGTTGATTTTGCGCATATTAGCTGGTATAATTTCACTACTAAAGAATGCTAGTTTTGTTAGGCACAATACGAATGGAGAGATGTATGTATCAGGAAGAAGCGGTGGATATTGCGGTGATCGGCGGCGGACATGCAGGCTGTGAGGCTGCTTTGGCAGCAGCGCGGCTGGGTATGCGGACGATATTATTTGCAATTTCACTTGATTCAATAGCAATGATGCCCTGCAATCCCAGTATAGGAGGGACCTCTAAGGGGCATTTGGTAAGAGAGATTGATGCGCTGGGCGGCGAGATGGGACGCAATATTGATCATACGTATATTCAGTCACGAATGTTAAATACGGCAAAGGGACCGGCAGTCCATTCTCTGCGGGCGCAGGCAGATAAGTTCCGTTATAAAGAGCGGATGAAGCAGGTGCTGGAGAACCAGCCGGGGCTTCAGATCCGGCAAAATGAGATCGTGCGTATTGACGTGCAGGATGGACAGGTGAAGGGCGTGGAGACGGCTACGGGAGCGTATTATCCATGCCGCGCGGCCATTATATGTACGGGAACATATTTGAATGCCAGATGTATTCATGGAGAATATGAAACGCTCACAGGACCCAATGGACTGCAGGCAGCCAGAGGCGGGCTTACACAGTGTATCGAAGAACTGGGGATCCCGATGCGGCGCTTTAAAACAGGGACGCCCGCGCGTGTAGACGGGAAAACGCTGGATTTTGAGCGTATGCAGGTGCAAGAGGGAGATGCCGATCTAGTACCTTTTTCATTTGAAAGCGATCCGCAGGCAATTCTCAGAGAGCAGCTCCCCTGCTATTTGACCTATACCAATGAACGCACACATGAGATCATTCGTGCCAATTTGCATCGTTCTCCCCTGTATGGTGGTGTGATTCATGGTGTGGGTCCGAGGTATTGTCCTTCGATTGAGGATAAGGTGGTACGTTTTGCGGATAAGGAGCGGCATCAGCTGTTTTTGGAGCCGGAGGGAGAGGGCACTAATGAGTACTATGTGCAGGGAATGTCCTCCTCACTGCCGGAAGATGTGCAGCGGGATATGCTGCGTACCATTCCGGGAATGGAGCATGTACAGGTCATGCGTACAGGATATGCGATTGAATATGATTGTGTGGATCCCCTCGCGCTCAAAAGCACGTTGGAGCTAAAAAAAGTAAGAGGTCTTTACAGCGCCGGACAGTTTAACGGCAGCTCCGGTTATGAGGAGGCGGCAGCGCAGGGACTGGTAGCCGGTATCAATGCAGTAATGGCTCTTTCGGGAAAAGAAGAGCTTCATGTAGATAGAAGCAACAGCTATATCGGTGTGCTGATTGATGATCTGGTAACGAAAGGCACGAATGAGCCTTATCGGATGATGACCTCGCGTGCGGAATATCGCTTGCTGCTGCGACAGGATAACGCGGATCTGAGACTTACACCGGAAGGCTATCGTGTAGGATTGATCTCCGAAACGCGATATGAAAGGTTTTTGGAAAAAAAGGAGGCCATTTCTAAAGAATTTGAACGCCTTCAAACAACAAAGTCACAGGGAGGTCACGGTCTTTTAGGAGAGCTGCTGAAGCGCCCTGAAAATACGTACGAAAGCTTACGGGATCTGGATCCGGGCAGGCCGGAGCTTCCCAAGGAAGTGGGAGAGCAGGCGGCTATTCAGATTAAATATGCCGGATATATTGAGAGACAGCTGCAGCAGGTGGAAAAATTCAAACGGCTGGAACAGAAAAAACTTCCTTCCGATCTTGACTATGAGACCATTCAGGGGCTCAGAAAAGAAGCGCAGCAAAAATTAAATGCGGTTAAACCCCTTTCTATTGGACAGGCAGAGCGGATTTCCGGCGTCTCACCGGCAGATGTCAGCGTGCTTTTGGTCTATCTGGAGCAGCGGAGGCGAGACGGAAAGGAGAGGCGATGAGGCAAATTTTGGAGAACGGCGCCAAGGCAATGGGCGTGAATCTTTCCCAGCGCCAGCTGGAACAGTTCGAGCGATACTATGAGCTCTTGGTTATGTGGAATGAAAAAATGAATCTAACGGCCATTACGGAGCAAGAGGAAGTGGCTGTTAAACATTTTTTGGATAGTTTGGCAGGATGGAAGGCTCTTTTTGAAGGGCAGAGCGAAGCGCCGACACTGATTGATGTGGGAAGCGGAGCAGGATTTCCGGGTTTGCCGCTGAAAATTGCGTTTCCGGATATTCAACTGACGCTGCTGGATTCGCTGCAGAAAAGAGTGAATTTTTTGCAGGAGGTGGCTGATCAGCTGGGACTGGCCGGAGTGCAGTGTCTGCATGGCCGGGCGGAAGAAGCGGCACATGAAATGCAGCTCCGGGAAAGTTTTGATGTGGCTGCGGCACGTGCTGTGGCGCCACTTCCGGTTTTGCTGGAATATTGCAGCGGATACGTACGAAAGGGCGGAACATTTTTGGCATATAAAGGGCCGAGTATTGAAGCGGAGCTGGAGGAATCGCAGAGAGCGATGAGGGAGCTTCGTCTGAAACATAAAAAAACAGTAAAAGCGACACTGCCCGGATATGATTTTGACCATTTTGTGGCGGTTTTTGAAAAAATTGGTAATTTAAGCTTGAAATATCCTCGAAAACAAAGTAAAATTAAGAAAGAGAAATTGGTATAATTTACCAAATAAAAGAAACAGAAATGAGGGAGCTTAATTTTGCCAAATAATTTGCTTGTTCGATCCATTGATGTACAGACTATTGTGCCTAATCCTTATCAGCCGCGCCATGTGTTCGAGACGGAAGCCCTTAAGGAACTGGCGGTATCGATTAAAAATCATGGGGTGCTTCAGCCCATTACCGTGCGTCAGGTGGGAGAAGCATATGAGCTAATCGCGGGGGAGAGGCGTCTGCGTGCTACGCGTATGGCGCAGCTGCCGGAGATTCCGGCTATTGTTGTAGAGGCAGATGATGAAGAGAGTGCTGTGCTGGCATTGATTGAAAATATTCAGCGTCAGGATCTGAACTATATGGAAGAGGCAAAAGGATATCAGAAGCTGGCGGAAGATTATCATATGACGCAGGAGGAAATCGCGCGTGTGATGGGAAAGACACAGTCGGCGGTAGCCAATAAGCTGCGTCTTCTGCGTTTAGGTAAACAAGTCAGAAGTATTTTGTCAGAATATGATCTTACTGAGCGTCATGCCCGTGCGCTACTTCGGCTGCCGGAGGAGAAGCTGCAGATTGAGGCGGCGGCGCACATGGCAAAGGCAGGGCTTACTGTTCGGGCGGCAGAGGCATATATTGATAGATTGTTGCTGCAGCTGGAGGAGCAGAAGGAGAAAAAACCAAGAGTTCGGCGCTTTATTCGCGATATTCGCTTATTTACAAATACAGTGAATAAGGCTGCTTCTTATATGAAGGAATCCGGTGTGCCGGTTCAGGTGACGGAGAATAAAGCAGAGGGTTATTACGAGATGGTGATTCGGGTGCCCTATCAATAAAAGGATAAAACGGAGGTTGATTGCATGTATTGTAAAGATTATGTCGTAAAGGAGCTGGCGGCCTGTTTGCCTGATCTGACGGAAGAGCAGATTAGCGAGGGCATTGAAATTCCTAAAGAAAAGGCGATGGGGGATTTTGCATTTCCCTGTTTTCGTTTAGCGAAAGTAATGCATAAAGCGCCTAATTTAATTGCTCAGGAGGTCGTAAATCAACTGCAAAACAGCAAGATTTTGGAGAAAGCAGAGGCCGTAGGACCTTATGTTAATATGTTTTTGGATAAGGCATGGCGCGCACAGTTTGTTTTGGAACAGGTAGATGCAGCGGAGAAGGAAGGACGTGCGTATGGTGCCTCTTCGATGGGAGAGGGAAAGACGGTGGTAATGGACTATTCATCTATCAATGTAGCCAAGCCGTTTCATATCGGGCATCTGCGTACAACAGTTATCGGAAATTCAATCAGCCGAATTTTAAAGTTTTTAGGATATAAGACAGTCAGCATCAATCATCTGGGCGATTGGGGAACTCAGTTTGGTAAAATGGTACTGGCATACCGAAAATGGGGAAATCCTGATGAGGTAGAAGCGAAAGGCGTACGCGGACTGCTGGAGTTATATGTTCGGTTTCATGAAGAAGCAGAGCGTGATCCGGCACTGGAAGAGGAGGCACGCGCTACTTTTACTGCCATGGAGCAGGGAGATGAAGAGGCACTTAAACTTTGGAAGCTCTTTGTGGATATTAGTCTGAAAGAAGTGAACAAAGTATATGATATGCTGGATGTACAATTTGACTCATATTTAGGAGAAAGCTATTATTGGAATAAAACAGAAGAGCTGATCCAGAGGCTGAAAGAGAAAAATCTGCTGCAAGAGAGCGAAGGTGCGCAGATTGTTGATCTGAGCGAAGATAATATGCCGCCTTGTCTGATTCTGAAAAAGGATGGCAGTACGCTGTATACAACGCGGGATATTGCGGCGGCCTTATATCGTAAAGCAACTTATGATTTTGATAAATGCCTTTATATCACAGGTATGGAGCAGAGTCTTCATTTTGCTCAGTGGTTCAAGGTGGTAGAAAAGATGGGATATCCGTGGAGCAAGGATCTGGTACATATCCCGTATGGTTTAGTGAGCCTCGAGGGCGGAGGAAAGCTTGCAACGCGAAGCGGCAATGTGATTTTCCTGGAAGATCTTTTGAAGGAAGCCGTACAGAAAACGAAGGTCATCATGCAAGAAAAGAATCCAGATCTGGAAAACATGGATGAAGTGGCTGAACAAGTTGGCGTGGGCGCCGTAGTATTTCATGATTTATTTAATAATCGGATTAAGGATGTAACCTTTAGCTGGGAGCAGGTACTCAATTTTGATGGAGAAACCGGTCCTTATGTGCAGTATACCTTTGCACGTGCCTCTAGTATTTTGCGAAAAGCAGGATGGAACCCTGCAGAGCAGGAAGAAATTGATATGTCATGCCTTACAGACGAGTATTCACAAGAACTGTTAAAGCTTATTGAAAGTTTTCCGAAACGTGTAGCAGAGGCATGTCAGAAATGGGAACCATATATGGTTACGCGCTACACAGTTGCCTTAGCGACAGCGTTTAATAAATTTTATCATGAAAACAGTATTTTGAATGCAGAAGAAGCAGTTAAGAAGGCGAGATTGAAACTTACGTACGTGGTGGCACAGATCATCAAGCAGGGATTATATTTGATTGGTGTGAAGGCGCCGGAAAAGATGTAAAGGCCAGAAGATTTATTAAAAAGAGAAAAGAGGTGAGGAGGGTCTGTGAGGGATATTATTTTGATATATAATCCGAAAGCAGGTGATACCTATTTTCGGTTTTCTCTGGATCGCTTTATAGAGGTGTTTTCAGAAAAGGCATATGAGATACGGGTTTTGAGAAGCCGAAAAGCCGGGGATATGGCGGAATATCTTCAGGAATGTGATCTAAGTCTTACACAGGCCATCTTCATTGCAGGAGGAAATGGGAGCATCAATGAAGTGGTCAATGCCATGATGCGTATAGGATCTAAGGTTCCCATTGGCGTGATACCGGCAGGAGTTGAGAATGATTTTGCCAAATCCTTGGGGTTTGGTACAGATTTAGAGGAAAACTTAAAAGCTCTTGCCGTGATGGATGCGGTGGCAGTAGACGTTGCAAAAGTAAATGATCAATATTTTGTTAATTTTTGCAGTGCAGGAACATTTGCCAGTCTTACAAATGTAAGCAGCGATATGAAGAATACATTTGGTCGGCTAGCCTATTATGTAAAAGGATTGGGTGCTCTGACTAAAATACGGAAAATGAATTTGTGTATTCAAACAGAACAAGGTAGCTATGAAGGTGTGTATGCATTCCTCATGGTGATTAATGCAAAAATACAGCGCGAGAGAAAGGATATTGTTGGATTAACAGACGGCAAGTATGATCTGTTAGCGGTTAAGAGCGCGGGGATCGCAGATATTGCGAGGATTTTCCTTAAAGTAGTTAAGAGGGAAACGATTGAAGATAAAAATGCATTGCATTTACAGGGAGATTATTTCAAAATTTCTACGAAAGATAGTGCAGACACAATTGAGACAGAGGTCGACGGAGAAAAGGGGCCGTTACTGCCATTAGAAGTAAAGGTATATCGAGGGGCACTTAATTTCTTTATTAACAAGTAGGTTCTTGGTGAATAGAAGCCAAGAACCTATTTTGTTCCACGTGGAACAACAGTAAAAGAAAATTTAGAAAATGTTCCACGTGGAACATGAAAAGTTTTGATTTTATATAGAGATATGGTATAATAAGCGCAGCTAGATATAATTTGGCAAATCAAGTACTTGTGCTGCGCTCCAAGTTTGCCAAAGGCAAACTT
>CANOUM010000019.1 GCA_947570515.1 uncultured Clostridia bacterium | reverse complement strand
AGGTAAGATAACACCCTCTGCAAAAAAGGTTACGTTATCTTACCTCAACAAAATTTCCGCCGCTCCAACCGTCATCGGTATAGTGCTGAATATTCGTGTAGCCTCTTTGCTCGGCATAGCTTTCGAGGTATTTTTTCTGATTGACAATGCTGTTGCTATCGCCAACCTGGTCATCGTCACGGGAAAGTCTCTCGTAACAATGCCGTAATTTTATTGGGATCCTGTCCCACAGTCTGTTTCACGCTCATCATGATGCGCTCCTTTCAGACTGTCGGCTCATTTGTGGTGCATCTATTATATCATACTTTTCGCAACTTGTGTGAACTTCATTGCGAATAATCCTTAAAATTTTGTCTTCCATTGTTTCGGTGCCGTTTTCGTTAAACACGACCTTTACCTTATAAGTTGTGTTGCCGATGCGGTGAGTGGTATAAGCAAAGTTCTTGTTTTCGTTTTTTACCATAGGCAAATTTCCTCCATAGATTGAAAAATTCACAATTTTCGTGTATAATGATGATAGTTCCGATAACGTGTAACCATTTGACCGACAAAAACGGCATAGGGTATACAAACACATTACCGGCATGAAGATAGCCCCCGAAACGCCTGTAAATCAAGGCATTTCAGAGGCTAATTCGTTACATAGCGTCTTACTGACGCTTCTTTTCTCTGTGCTTTCGCACTCTTGCCGCCGTTTGCTTACGTCTTGCTTCTGCGGCGCACTTGTCGGAACAGTAGGCACGTTTACCGTTCTTCTGAAAATGCTTGCCGCACTCCTTGCAGACAGCAAGGGGGATCGGCTTGAATACGGCTTGCAGTTCCTTATCTTCCGGCAGTACAGCCTTGCGGAAATAACTGCACAGCCTACTGCATGAGTAGCATACCCCGAACATATAGCACTCACAGTCCAGCGGCAGGCAACCGTATTCCTTGTCGTAGTTGGCGCACTTGGAGACAGCCAACTTCTTGATCTGTCTTTTCTCCTTTCTCGTCAGCTCACGATAGGTTTTGGTCATAGGCAGTTTCCTCCTTTCTTTAGCGTCGGCAGTAATATAATCACAGACGAAATATATTACTCCATCACCAATAGGAGAAATACGGGGTGTTTAGCGGAACTGTTTTTTCGGAAAATCAAAGAAAATTTGAAAAATAATTTTGAAGGGAGGTTTCCTGCGGTGTACGACGATCACAAACGATACGAAAATGACGGTCTTTATAATGAAGATACCGATTATGAAGATGAATATGATGCGGACGATTCCGATTACATAGTCGATGACGAGGACGAGGACGAAGATGAAAACGCCCTTTGGGATGATGCGGAAGAAGATACCGATGAACCTCCCGAAAAGAAGCGAAGGAAGCGAAAGAAGAAAGATCTTTTCGCTGACAGCGATACTGATGCTGAGAATGCGGAAGCCGAGGAATATGAAAAGACACGGCGCAGACTTGCAAAGGAACAGCGTATCATTGATGAAATAGAAGCCGATGCCGCAGAAAATCCCATAGAGGATGATGGAGATGATGCCGGGGAAGAGCAGCCCGAACGAAAGCTCCTAAAACGTGAGCTTCGGGCGCAGGCGTTGAAGCGGTTGGAGGATTCTGCACGAACGCTCAAAGATTACGAAAATCTTGTGGCGTGGTATGATCGGTTCGATGCCAACCGTCAGCGCAAAGAGCGATACCACGAGCTGTACCGGAGTGGTGACGATGTTCCCCTTGTCTACGGCGCATCCGAAGATGCTTTATGTTTCCCCGACACGCTGAACGATGTATTAAAGCGGCAGGAGCGCAAAGGCGATTTCATAGATACGATCTTTTACTGTCCATACGATATTCACGAGCTTGTGACGGATGCGGATATGTCTGTCATCCTGCGGGAGCTGAACGAGGATCACAAGCTCCTCCTGTTCCTGTCTGCTCTGCGGCAGTACAGCTCCGTCAAGATCGCCGCTATTCGTGGGCAGTCAGACCGCAACATCCGCAAGGTACGGAATACGATGCTCAAAAAGATACGAAAAAAGCTGCTTGCCGCACTTACCGAAAAAGTGCAGGCACAGCAGCCCTTGACCTTGCTTGAAAAAGAATTTCTGAGCGAAAATGGCGTGGATATTGAAAAATACACGAAAAAGTAGTATAATAGTAATATAATTGTGAATTATACGGGTTACAATATATAGTGGAGGGTTTTGACGATGAAAAACCTGTTTCAGCGCACCAGTTCACATTGGGTGCGATATAGTGAATATGAATGGAAAACAGCGGAGAACGGTATGCTGTACCTCACGCCTACCGCAACAGCACAGCCGGGTATTTACGACCCGCTGAGCGAATATCAACGGCTTATCCTGGATGCCATTGATATTGGTCGGATGGAATCGCAGAAGAAAACACAGCAGGAGATACAAAAGGCAATTCAACAGTTTGCGGTAAAATATGGCTTGCTTGGTCTTATGACAGCGCTGCCTACCACACCGAACTTTATGGATTATGAGGCTGTATATCTGCCGAAGAATCATTTTATCCGTGAGGAATCCATGTCCACGATGGACTATCTTGATTTGTTCTTTCCTTCTGTCAAGCCGGATGTGGTCAAGCATGGCGTGGAATCCATGTGGAATATAAGCAATGACCGTGCGATGATGGCACTTGCTTTGACTATGTCAACAGATAAGCCGATGGCGGTCAATATGAGCTTCCAGAGAGAATACGCCGAGCCTTATGAATGGATAAAGCAGCAATTCATTGATATTGCCTTTACCTATCTGACTTCCGTGCTGTTCTATGAGGATTATGATACGATGACTCCCGAACAGCGGCTCTTGATGCAGCAGGGTATGGAAGCCTTTGGCGGCAATGCGCCGACCTACCGTATCGCTCTGCTCGACAAGCCGACGATTGTATGGGATTTCCACTCCCTTATGCTTGGAATACAGATGATGTTCAGTTTTATGCTGACCGACACGGAGAAGCCCATCCGTATATGCAAGCATTGTTTGCAGACCTTTGTGGCAAGCAGACCGAGTGCGATCTTCTGCAGCCCGCAGTGCAAGAATAAGTATAATGTTTATAAGAGCAGAACGAAGGAAAAGAAGGAATGATGGGAAAGGAAACGAATTTATGATAGATAGATGGATTGCAGAAGCAACGGAATGCGATTTCAAGGTTGCTTTGGAAGTTAAAAAGCCGAAAAGCTGGCTCAAAAGTGTCAGTGCCTTTGCCAACGGTATCGGCGGCACACTCTTTTTCGGCATTGATAATGACAGAAACGTAATAGGCTTGGCTGACGCACAGACCGATGCAGAGACGATCAGCCGCTTGATTAAGGAACGTATCACGCCATATCCGAACTTTATCCTCGCTCCCGAACGGGATAATGGCAAGGATATTCTTGTGCTGTCCGTTTCCGCAGGACGCTCCACGCCCTATTATTACAAGGCAGACGGCATTACGGAAGCATATATCCGTATTGGCAACGAAAGCGTGATTGCCCCGTCGTATGTATTGAATCAGCTTCTTCTCAAGGGTATGAACCGCACTTATGATGCGCTGGATTCCGAGTACGATTTCAAAGACTATGCTTTTTCCAAGCTGCGTGAACGCTACAAGGCTTGGACGGGCAACAGTATGGAGGAAAAGCTGTTTGATTCCTTTGAAATGCGGGATGACCACGGCAAGCTGACCAACGCAGGCGCTTTACTTGCGGACGATGCTCCGATTAAGCACTCCCGTCTGTTCTGTACCCGTTGGAACGGTCTTGATAAAAGCGGCGGTATGGTGGATGCTCTCGACAGCGCAGAGTATTCCGGCAGCTTGATCATTCTGCTCAATGAAGGTGTGGGCTTCGTAAAGCGGAACATGAAAACTCGTTGGAAGAAAACCGCCAACTCCCGTATTGAAATGCCCGATTACTGTGAGCGAAGCGTTTTTGAAGCCCTTGTCAATGCGCTGATCCACCGTGATTATCTGATTTTGGGCAGCGAAGTCCATATCGACATTTACGATAACCGTCTTACCATTACTTCTCCCGGTGGTATGGCAGACGGCTCACGGATACAGGAACGAGATATTTCCAATATTTCTTCCACTCGTCGCAATCCCGTCCTTGCCGACGTTTTCGGCAGATTGGGCTATATGGAGCGTCAAGGCAGCGGATTTAAGAAGATCACAGAAGCTTACCGTGCCGCCCATAATTACCGTGACGAACTGGAGCCGAAGTTCTATTCCGATGCCAGTTCGTTCCAAGTTACACTGTATAATTTGAATTATGGAACAGACGAAAATGGAGTTGTTGGAGAGGAAAAAGTAGCGCTCAAACAGGAAAAAGTAGCGTTTGAAGCAAAAAAGGTAGCGTTTGAACGCTCCATTTCTGAATTAAAGCTCAACAAGCCTACCAAAGATAATATTCTGTCCTTGTTTGAGAGCTTTGGATATGATGTTCCTTTTTCCCGTGCGGATGTAATTGAATTATGTGGTTTAGCGCCGTCCTCCGCAGGCAAGATGTTGAGCAAGATAAAAGAATTTGACTTAATTGTGCCTGTAACCGAACAAGGCAGAGGAAAATACATTTTCATCGAAGCCAAAAAATAACGCAAGTATCAGTCACCCCCAAGGTGACTGATCACCCCACCCAAAAGATAATGCCCGTTATCAGCCATACAGCCGATAACGGGCATTCAACTAAGCATATACAAGTTCGGTCAAGATGATTTCCTCCGCACGGTTGCGGATGCTGTTCATGCGGCGCACCCATTCCATTTGGTCAGCCGCTTTGAGTGCTTCGGTCACGCCTTCCTGCTTTGCCATGGTGGAAACGATGTTTTCCATGCGCTCGTTGCAGGCTTGGTCAATCTCTGACAGATGCTTGAACAACGTACCTTCTACCACATAATTGGTGTAAAGGATTTTTCGATGTTCTTTCAGATAGCTGCGGCGCATACGCCCGTATTTGCCTATCTGATATTCGCCGTCATCCGGCAAAACAAGGTCGGGGATGAAATAATCGCCCACTTGACGGTATGTACCGCCCATTTCCTCAAATAGAGATTTCATAGCATTTCAGCTCCTTTTTGTGTTGATTTTCAGCGGTTATAAGGCTTTTTCTGCTCCTTTCCTATAACTGCTTTTCAATTCACCACAAATGAGCCGCAGTCATATGTATTAGGTGGCAGAAACCACCCTTTACATATTACATCTCAGTTTGCGATTGTATTAAAATCTACACAAGTTCGCTGTAGCGAACTTGGCAATTCTGTATCTACCATGACTTTACTTTTCATGACCTATAAGCTTAAATCTCTCAATAATCAAATCTGCAACCTCCTCCGGCGTCAGTCTTGTATTATCAATTTTAATGTGATTCCTAAACCAGACCTCTCCCTCTTTCGTGTTCAGTCTATGGTTTTCTACACTGCGCAAAAGATCGTTCCTGCTCCACTGAACATTACGCTTAGAGGGCTTCATTTCCATTCGATGCGGTGTTTCATTTCGTTCAAGCCGTGTTTCCAATTCCGCATAGAGCTCCACAAAATAAAAATCCCCGCCATTAGAACAAAACAGCCTCTCCAGCCCCGTCAGATACTCTCTCTCCTCCGGCATTTCAAATGCGCAGACATAGGTAAATATCAAATCCTCGTGATGCTTAATAGCCAGTTCGAACGCTTTTTCTCTAAAGGCAGCATTAAACTCACGCTGAGCCGGCGTTCCAAAGCCAAATATCTTATCTGAAATTTCAATACTATCGTGATTGGTCATCAAACGATACTTTATTTTATCTCTCAGGCTTTCGGCCACCGTCATCTTTCCAACAGCCTGCGGTCCGCATACGATAATTAAATTAGCCATGCTTCTTCCCCTCTATTTAATAAATAAAAATCCCCTCTTGCACATTCTATAAAAAAATCGCTCTGCGGAGGGCATACTACTGTAGCCGACCGGAGAGCGATTTTTTAACTCTTATGCTTCCAAAAACAAATCAATCTTTTCGGCGATAATATCCAGGCTCGCACGCCAGAACTCCGGCTTCGTCAGATCAATGCCGGCAATCTGTGCCACATGCTCCACCGTATCCACCGTCGTCGCCTTCAAAAGCTCACGATACTTCGGCAGGAATGCCTCTCCCTCTTCCAGATACTTCGCATACAATCCGCGAGAGAACAGACAGCCAAACGCATAGGGGAAGTTATAATAACTAAGATTGGGCCGATAATAATGGCTCTTGCAGCACCACATATACGGATGCAGATACTCCGGATCCAGTCCATCGCCAAACGCCTCTTTCTGGGCATTAATCATAATTTGCTCCAGATCCTCCGGGAACAGGAACGTATCTTTGCGGCGTCGAATCACCTCATCTTCAAACAAGAAGCGAGAATAAATATCCACAATCACCTGTGTGCAGTCCTGAATCTGGCTCTCAATCAGCTGCAGCTTCTCCTCACCCGTCGCATGCGCAATCGCATCATTCATAATGATCAGTTCGTTAAAGTTAGAAGCCGTCTCCGCCACCGGCATCGTATACCCCGTATTCAGCGGGCGATGATCCTGAATCTGCATGCCATGATACGCATGCCCCAGCTCATGCGCCAGCGTAACGACGTCTCCGAATCCGCCGGTAAAATTGGTAAGAATACGGCTCTGCTTGACGAACGGCAGGTTAGAGCAGAATGCTCCGCCCACTTTCCCGCCGCGCGGGTAAAAATCGATCCATTCTTCCTTAAAGGCCTGATCAACCATCTGCGCCAGATCGGGTGCAAAGTTGTTGAAATGCTCCACCAGATATTGATGCGCCTCTTCGACTGTGAATTTTTTGGAGCCGGCTTTGCCAACACTGGCTCCTATATCGTACCACGGCAGACCGTTTTTGTGGCCGAGCATCTCGGCCTTGTGACGCAGATATGCGTGGAATTTGGGCATGTATTCACGCATGGCCTCGAGCATGGCTTCGAGTGTTGCTCTCTGCATGCGGGACTGCTCGAGCGTCATATCCAGCGGACTTGCAAAGCCGCGCATTTCGGCTTCGGTGTTCACCTGCAGCTTGATGCTGTTGATCGCATAGGCGATGCCGTGCTTGATTTTGTCATAGGTCTTTAGCTCAGCCTCGTAAGCAGATTTGCGCACCTGCGGATCGTCGCTGCCAGCCAGCGCGCGTATGCCGGCAAGCGTGACCTCTTCGCCGTTATAATCGGCGACTACCACAGAGGTAAGGTAATCGAACAGATCATGCCATGCCTGGCCGCCGGACAGATTCATCTTTGCAAAAACATCTTCGCCCTCATCGCTGATTTTGTGGGAAACCGACTGCTGTATCTGCTGAAAATAAAAATGATACTGTTTTAATACCTCATCACTGTCCAGAACCTCTTCCAGATTTTCAAGCTGGCCTACATATTTTTCAAAAATCACGTTTTCCTTGGAAAGGCCGGCCGTCATGTTTTGAAGCTTGGTTTGATAGGCGGCGCCTTCAGAATCCGAGCTGTTGGCTGAACGACGCAGGCTAAAATATCCCATGAGGCGGCGCATCAGCGTCTGCAGCTCCTCCTTGGCTTCAACGACCTTACGCAGCGTTACTGCCGGCGCTTCGCTGCCAAGAGCGGCAATCAGTTCTTTATAGGAATCAATCTGCTGCTGCAGCTTTTCGATGTCTGCCTGAAGCGCAGGATCCTGCGTACCATGATAAAGCACGTCTAAAGACCATTCAGAATTCATAAGTAATCTCCTTTTTAAAATCATTTTAGTAAGGCCATTATAGCACTGTCACTCTGATTTGTCCAGCACCGGAGACGGCCCCCTCTTATGGGAAAAGCATAATCCCAGATTGGTATGGCGCTCCAAAGAATGCAGATCCTTTTTGATGTACTCCCACGACCTCTCGTAATCCAGCCTTACTGAAAAATCCGAATCGGATAGAAAGGTCAAAAACTCAGGGATGGCATTTCGATATGCCTTGGCAAACTGATAGGCATTTTCCTCTTTCTGGGCATTGCTGCTATTTAACTTGTTATACAGCACATGATCTAAATTGCAGGACATATAGAAGACCCGATAGGGAACACCCCAAATGCTTTTACAGCTGCTCAGCCGGTCAAGATTAGCCGCCTTCTGCCGGTTGCGGCTCTCAATCCCGTCCTTGTTTCTCGTGCGGATTTCCGTCTCGGCATATATCACCCTGCGCGCCGAAGCATCCTGCACCACCCTTTCCGGAGGAATATACGCTCCATCCATATCGACAATATGAATAATCTCCCTGAAATCCGCTTTTGTATAATGATTGGAGGCGGCATAGGCCTGAATTTCCTTTCCCAGCCTTCCCTCAATGCGCTCCGGCCAGACGCCTCTCTGCGTGCTGATATCTCCGTGCATGATGTGCACAAACACAGAGCTCCGATCATAGATGCGTCCCAGCAGCACACCCAGTGCCTCCTCATCGGACGGCCCCTCCACAATCACAAATATAATCCGTTTACGAGCCACTCAGCTCACCAGCCTCTCTGAACGCCAGCGCGATTTCATAATTATCCGTAGGCTCATACACGCTCTCATTTTGCTCTCCCAGCACTATATCCCGATAATAAAAATCCCGCAGGTTATGATGGGTCTTGATATTGGCAAAGCGAATATACCGATTGCGCGGATTGGAAGTCGTAAACGCAATGAATCCCTTATCCAGCGTCTCCAGCGGCCGCAGGTTGTGCGACGTAAAAATCAGCTGTCCCTTACCTTTCTCCGATATAATACGCAGCAGCTCGCCCAGCAAATACTCAAAGACACCGGAATCCAGCTCATCAATCGCCACCGTGATAGACGGCTGGTTGTACACCGCAATCAAAAGCTGCAGCACCGACACAATCTTTTTGATACCCTCCGATTCATATTGCAACGGGATATCCTTGCTGTTTTTACGGGATACCAACTGAATCTTAATACCGGCATCGCCGGTAGGAAACATCTCGGTTCCCAAATTTTTGACGCCAATCGTGAGGCCGGGGAGCAGCTGCATCAGGACACCGTTCATGTTACGGACCACCTTTTCCACCGTCTCAAATGCCTCCCGCGGAATCAAAGATGATGCATTAAGATGAATCATCACACTGCCGGCCGACGAGCGGCTTTCTTCTTTATATTGAAAGGTGAGCGGCAACGTGTTCATCGTAATTACACCGGTATGCGCCGTATTGATCACAAACAGCTCATAGTTACCAAACCAGATAAGGCTTTCAAACAAGTCTAAATAAAGCTTTTCTTTGCAATTTTGTCTTAGTACGTTCAAAAGCGTAGTCGAAAAGACAAATGACTTCGAAAGCAGTCCTGCCATTTGCTTGCCCGCCAGCAGCGTTGCCGCTGTTTTAGCGCCATGTCCGACCAGCACATTGTATTTGCTCACCGGCACAAAGACCTCCTCTGTACGGGTATCGACAACAGACTGCAGCTTATGCTTTATCTCAGCGTCCTGATAGGCGCAGGCAAGTACTTCATTAAAAATAGCGGCTTTATACTGAATGGGTTCATAATGGTTTTGCTCAATATTGGGACCGGATTCATCTGCCTCCTTACGGATGCAGAGCTCATAATGCACGTCATAGCTGCCCTCTGTCTCGTGATTGATAATTTGAAATGTGTATTTTACCTTTGCATAGGCGGCATTGACATTCACAAAATCAACAAAATTTGCCGGCAGCGATTGGCCTGTCAAGGCATATTTAAGCAGCGATAAGGCATCGATCAAGGCTGTTTTACCGGAACCATTCTGCCCATATAGCCCTAAAATGCTGGCGCTGTAGGACTTACGCGTGTTTTCAAAGCTTAAAATGCCATGCTCCACATTTTTGAAATCGGTTATTTCAATCCTTGTCAGACGAACCGTTTTTGTTTTCACTTTGCTCTCCTCCCTTTTTGCATACATCTAACAAACGATGTATTGAAAAGATATGTACGCAATAGGCCATTTTGCATACACATAGTTTTTATAATCAAGCAGGCAGTACAATCGCACTGCCTGCTCACGCCTTATTCATATGCTTTATAGATAACCTCATCTGTCTCAAAGCGCGACGCTATAAATAGATTCGCCTCGCGAACGCTGTAGCAGCTTTGCAGCGCTTCCTGCAGCTGCGGCTTTAACCACTCGCGCAGCCGTGTGACTTCCGCTACCCGGCGGTCAAGCAGGTCTTTTTCCGCTTTTGTGATCGCCTGACGATACCGGTACAGCTCTCGGATCACAAACTGAGACTTTTGCCGATAGATTTGCGCCGTCAAAGCCAGATGCCACATCCGAGCCTCGAATGAATGCTGCTTTGCAGTTTCGGCAGCTTTTTCTGCCTGTGGCAGCAAAGCTCCTATCGTAAGACCCGTCAACGGCTCTGAAATACCGAAGAAATCATTCATAAAAGTTTGCATAAAATCAGATTGACAAACTGCTGGATCCCACATCTTTTGCGCAGCATAGACAAGCGGCAGCCATGCCGTTTCAAACTGGGGATGCGGCGGTGCGATTGTCCCGCTGTAGTTGGACCAGACGGTTATGGCAAAGCCGGCAAGATCAAACTCAGCACAGCGCGCAGCCCACCAATCCACATTATTTAGGCGATTGGCATAATCCGGCATATCGAGCGTCTCTACCGTACCTACGCTGCACTTGGCTGCCCCTGCTCCAAGTACCTGCAGACCTGCCTTCTGAAAGTCGCGGATAAAGGGCACCTGATCCGGTGTAGCATACAGCCAGCTCATAACAATGATCTCCGGATTTAGCTTACCAAGCTCGGTTGGTGTCATATGCCGTAGCATATCGTCCCAGATGATCGGCGTTTTGCCCGCGCTCAGCACCGCGTCCGCAATGCGGTTGATATGTTCTAATAAAAGGCCTGTTTTGCCGGTTTTCTCATATTTTTTACGACAATCCGGACAGTACAGGAGATTCCACGCTTCATCACTGCCGATATGGATATAGCGGCTGCCCGGAAAGAACTGCATCGTTTCCTGCAAAAGCGATTCAACCAGCTCATAGCCTCCTTCCCGGCAGGGACAGATCTCGTCAAATTCATGATAATGCATGCCGCCGGTGATACCGGGATAGTAAAGCGGATCGTTTTCGGGCTGATGGCGCACCTCGCGCAGTTCTGCATAGGCTGGATTCTTCAAGGCATATTCCAGATGCCCGAGCGTCTGCTGCAGGGGGATGAGTTCCAGATAATGCTCTTTGGCATATGTGTTTAGCCACTGTAGATCATCAGCTGTAAAATGCTCCTCTTCCACAATATCGGGATGGGATGTAAATGGCAGACGGTTTTCTGTTTCTAAAATCAGCGTATTGTATCGCAAATCGACAAGATTTTCCAGAATGCCCTCCAGCCGCTTCCGATTAGGCAGTCCATAGCGCAGATCGATATGGGCAGCACGAAAACTGAGCTTTGGTGCTTCTTCTTTAAAAAGCCCCACCTGAATATGCCCCTGCTTTTTCCATTCCTGCCAGCCATAAAGTACACCGCGCGGCGAAGCCGCCTGAATGACAATGGACTGCTCGTCTGCATAGAGACGATATCCATCAGGATTTTCTTTGAGATCTGCTGAAAGAGGCGGAAGCTTCACAAAATCAGCTCGCGTGACCACACAGTAATAATCCTTCGCCTGTACCTCGCAGGGCTCTGCCTTCATCGCATGCAAACGCTGCTCGACCACGCCGCCTGCATTTGTCGCTGCTCTATATGCCATATTTACACAACCTTTCTTTATCATGTTACTTGTTATTATACAGTATACAGGCTTCTTTGCGCAAGAAATTTCATTTCCGAAATTTCATGAGCTCATTTCTATTTGAGCTGCCGGTTGACTTCATCTACGATCGTCTGTGCCCCATTTTCATACATTTCTTTTATCATCTGATCATAATTTTCGATCCACCGATCATAATATGCCAGCCTAAACCGCGGCGCGTATTTTACTGCTATACGATTGATCCTCTCAACTTCCTGACGAATCGGCGTTATATCGAGCGACAGTTCCTTTAAGCCAATATTGAAAATTTGATCAGGTATTGATTCCTGGTCCTCATAGCGCATCGCTTGTCCAAGCATATCTAACGATTGCATTTCTGCCCGTATTTCCTCGTCCGCGTTCATCATGCAGAAAAGCTCCATTGCCAGTTCAGGATTGGCTCCTTCTTTTGTTATGGCACAAACAATACTTCGAAGATACATTCTGTCAATAGTTCTGTAAAGGGGCTCTCCCTGTATGGGAAAAATTGCTATTGTATTTTCCAGTATCTCGCCTGACTCATTTTCGTTTATTTCTATTACATATTCATAGGGATTTTTTTGACCGGCACTTACAAATTCGATCAGAGCCTGCTCATAGTCCTCTGTTATATACCCTTTTTCTGCCCATTTCTGATAGCACATCAGCTGCTCCTTAACCGCTTCGTTATATGGAAAAACCGCCTCATACCCATCAAAATTAAGGCCGCTATAAATGCTTGTCTGACTATAAGAAAAACAATCCTGCAAAATCCCCGTGAGTTCTCCCACAGATTCTCGAATCATATTGGAAAAATAAATAAACGGTTTATTTCCGTTGGCTCGATAAATAGCTTCAAATTCTCTTTCCCACACTGAAAGACCTATAGGCTCTGTTAGCTCCGGTACTGTATATCCAATTTCGCCGCATTTTGTTACGTTGACTTTTACCGCCTTACATCGATCCCCAGAATAAGAAGCCAGATTATACATTCCCGTCGCTTCCCTTCTCGACACCCAATATGTCTCCGAACGTTTCTTATAAATATCAGACAATGCAGATGATTTGAGATAGGGCATTAAATCTAAAAATGCATTTTCCATTTCTGCTTCCGGTATCATTACGCCATATCCCAATACAATATCCGGCATCACCTGCAATGTATCCAGATCTTCCGGCGACTCCAGTCTGCCGGCGCTCATCTCCAGCTCCAGATGATATCCTGCGCTTAGCTTCTGAAGCCGTTGGTTGATTTTTTCTAACCCCTCTCTCCACTGCTCTGCAGATTCCCGATCCCATGCAAAGGTATTAAAAATCCCCAGCCGTATTGCTTTTGTGTTCAAATCTTTTTGAGGAAGCACGACCCACTGCCCCGGCGCCGTCTCTTCTATTTTCATCATATCTGATTTACCAAACACCAGTACTAATACAATCCCGATGAGAATAAGCGCTATGCTTCCGCCTAAGAATATGCCTCTTCTTTGTTTATTGATTTTCGTCATGATTTCTCCATATACTCTGTCATATTCACAACAAAATCCTCATAAGCAGCTTTAGCACTTTCCCGTCCTATCGCTGCCATAAGAATTTGCCTGCAAAACTCCTTCGCAGCCGGATCACCAGGAAGCGCAGCCACCCCTATCTGATTTAAAATTTCACGAATCTGATCACAATATTTTTTATCAAGCGGACTTAATTCTTCTGTCCAATTTTCTTTCCACTGTGCCAGCATTTCTGCTTCCTCTGCACTCCACGCATGCATATATGTCCCATCCGGCATATATGCATAATTTGTTGTCTCTGCCATCTCCAACTGCTTTTCTGTGACCGTACGACTCACTGAAAAACCAAAGGGAATTTTAAATTCATAGTTCATCAAATATTTTAGGATATCATATATGGTTTCTATATAAGGTTCATCCTTAAAACAAAAGCCAAAGCCGGTAATATTAGCGGCATAAGCTGACTCATCAATCATAGGAATAGCTCTTAATATCATCGTTCGGTTTTCATCTTTATAATAAGAATTCATATAAATTGCATTTCCCAACAAACTGGAATACTGATTCACTCCCCAGCTATTTCCGCCATCCAAAAAGATCATCTGATGTGCAACTTGCTCCGCTGCGTCTAGATATACTTTGTCTTTAAACCATGGATTCTCCTCTCGTTTTGCATCCCACTCCGCTGCATCAACGGGCAGCGAAATACCAAACTCCTGCATATAAAACAGCTGCATGAGCTCTACCAGCTTTATAAACTCTTTTTCTGTTACCATAACCTTCTCCCGTTCTCGATCAATAACTGATGGTCTGGCGGCAGATCCCAAAATAACAGGTAAATAATAATCCCCCATCCCCCCTGTCCTTTGCGTCAATGCTTCCACATATGGTTCATCTGCGCAAAATTCACAGCTGCGTCCAAATAACTCTAATGCTTCTTCATATGTGAAATCCTCAGGCAGGTGATAAGATAGCTTATCTAATGTATCTTCAGCTGTAATAAAGCTATTCACATTAAACAGGTACGGCAATATGTATTGCCGTTCACCAACACTGCCGGCCTGTACTATTTTTTGATAATACATCTCGTCATTAAATGTTTCATCCTCTTGAATCAAGGCAGAAAAATCTCCTAATTCCTCTGTGCGCATCCACTGCTCGATATCCAGGCACGGCCGTCCTGATAAAACCAGGTTAGGCATATAATTCTGTTTTTTATCTTCTTCTAAATAATATTCCAGTTCCTCTGACGACTGATACCAGACAAAATCAAATTCAATTTGATTCTGTTTGCCATATTCTAAAAGCGCTTGATAAATACTATGTCCATCCACCGCATCTATATCCGCATTTGTCTGATACAATCCAAACGTATAGCCGGATGTATGGTATTCGTAAGATTCTCCATCATACCCGTCACTGGAGGCGGGTATGCCATTTAAGTATACTCGCAGCTTTTCCGGTTTCTCAATATCGACTTGTTTAAAAGATGCTTCCGAATCTTCCTTTTCTTTTAAACAGGCAGTATTGGAAATAAGGACCATCAAGCTTAACAGCCCTGCCGCAATGTAAGTCATCACTTTTCTCATCGAATAATTTCCCTCTCTATTTTTTCTATTGAGTGGCTTTTTAGTCAAAGAGACGAGAAAATCTCGCCTCTTTGACTTTATTCATATCTCATGGTCTCGCTTCTAATGTATCCGTTAAATTATTCAACCAAAAACTAGCTGTACCTCTTACAAATGCATATTTGCTGTCACATTCTTATTATAAACAGTACTGTAATGTCCGCCCAATTAGGATTCATAATATCAACTGTGAGCCTGTAAATACACCAATAATACATAATGCTAATGATGCTAATCTAACTTTTTTCTTCATTTTATAATTTATCCTGTAATATTTAGTTTAAAAATCCGAATTTTTATTATTATAAAATTATTGGTGAATTTAGATTATCTCTTTAGAAGTTCTTATATACCGGTATAGCCCGTATTTCCGGGCTTTCCCGGCATTTTAGATATGGGGAGAAGTTCTTATATACCCTCATAACC
>CANOUM010000018.1 GCA_947570515.1 uncultured Clostridia bacterium | reverse complement strand
AAATCAATGGTAGTAATGACATTGCATCCCGGCAGCTCTTCTTCATTCGCCCAGCTTTTAAGCGTGCTCAAAAGATCCGGAGGCTGGAGCAGCAGATCATTTGCCGCCAGCTCAAGGCCTGCCTTTCCTCTGCCTACATACCCCGTTATATGCGCAAATGCTTCTCCATACGGATACACTCTGCCTTGGCTGCCATCCTCCTGCATTTCGGTGTATGCCAGTACTTCCCCTGAAGCTGTCAGAATAGAACCTCGAATTACAGTCTCCTCTTCCTCATTCAGCCTTGGATTATATGCATTTGCCTGAATCTCTTTCTGATCTGCAATCATAATTTTTCCAATCCAAAGGATGAGACATAGCCCAAGCGCTACAAAAATCCCTTTGATCACCTGAAACGTATGATCATTTGCTGGTTTAGAAGGGATCGTCGAATTCAAATGGGCTGAGGGACGCTTTTTTCTTTTTTCGTCCTCGCTGTTTGAGCTGCGGCTCCTCATAGACTTCTCCATAATAGGGGCTTCCGTCTTCGTATTCCCATTCCGCTTCTTCGATGGCGGCAGCGTAGTTCCGCCGTTTCTCTTCTGTTTGCTGCTCACGTTGTCTCGCCTCCTCCCGGTCCATCCTATACAGCCGAATGACCGCTTCAATAATTCCAATCGTAGTAAAATTCGATAATAAAGAGCTTCCCCCATAGCTAATAAAAGGAAGCGTAACCCCTGTAAGCGGAATCAGTTTAATCACACCGCCTACAATAATAAACGTCTGCGACATAAACAAAACGCCAAAGGCTACTAAAAGATTACGCCGAATTGTATTTTTTTCCCTTCTCCCCGTTTCCATAACGAACAAAAACATCAAAAGATAAATCAGAAGCAGAAATATCCCAAAAACCGCTCCAAATTCTTCTGAAATCGCTGAAAAGATCATATCGGTCGTTTTGGCCGGAATATATCCCGGAGCTCCTTGATAGAGTCCGGCGCCAAACCATCCGCCGCTTGTAATCGCAAATAGACTCTGCGCAATTTGATATCCGCTTCCATTGATATCTGCCCAGGGATCGATCCAGATATCAAACCGCTGCTGTACATGGCCGACAAACCGATAGGCCAACAGCGCAGCTGCGACCATGGCTAAGCAGCCTCCCCATAACACAAAGCCCCGGCCCAAATAATCATAGGTCATCATCCAGGCTAAAATGCCGAAAATCAGCAGCGCCCCCAAATCATTCTGCAAAAGCAGCACAATCGCCATAAATCCTGTAACCACGCCTGCCTGAATCAAAGAGGTCAGCTTCCTTTGCTTTGTGTACAAAATGGCCAGAAAAAAGGCAAATGTCAGTTTTACAAATTCAGACGGCTGAAACACAAACCCTTTTATGTCCGCCCAGTTCAGCGATCCTCCTGCTTCGCTTGGAAAAATAAACGGAAGCACAATCAGTCCCACACTGACAATCATATACACGGGAGCCGGGATCTTCCAAATCCAGCGTCCCCTAAAAAATAACAGCACCACATTCACGACGGCAAAGCAGGCTGCAATCCACCAAACCTGCATGACCGCCGCTTCCTGATCTAATCTCCAAAGCGTAATAAATCCAACGCTCAGCAGCATATATACACAGTTCCACAGAAGGCGATTTGTATGCCGGTGTAATGTCAATAAAAGAATGTACATTCCCAGCATAATGCCTCCGTAGATCATCAGCGTCTTAATCTGCTCCCAGGGCACCTCCTCCTGCCATTCCCTCAGCAGGATTAAAAGCATCGACAGAAGATTGAATAGTACAATAATGGCGGCCTGATACGAATACATTTCTCTGCAGGTACTGCTTGAAGGCTTTCGCCAATACAGATAATACCCAATGGCTACAAACAAAAACAATAAAAACAAGTATAGATATTTCGATACCAAAACCATCATTTGAAACATTATTCCACCCCCTTTTCCCAATGACCGGTTTGCACCGCAAACGCCGGCATTCGCTTTTCCAAAATAGCCTGCCAAAGCTCTTTAATCTCCGATGCCGTCTCCAGCGTCAGTTCCACCCTGGGCTGCGCATCTATTCTTTTTTCATAAGCGATATAAACAGGACGCTGAGCCAGCACCTCGCTATAGCACAGCGGGCAGTGACTTCTTACGCTCATTCGCTCTCCTTTTCGATCCTGCAGCATGGTCTCATGTCCCTGCGGCCGCTTATTACATCCATTTACCTCACGAAACACGCACTGCTCCGTGATCATATAAACAGGACGTCCATAAACCATGTAATAGCTTCCCTTCAACTGCGCCAGCTGCCCCGCCTCTCTGCGGGTCAGCTCCTGACTGATCATCACACTGCCATAGCGCTGCCAAAAGCCAACAGCCTCCCGGTTCATCACAGCCAGCTGCGGACCCGGCTGCACCTTCGCTCCCATCTCTTCCACCAGCTTCGCCTGCCCAAGCAAATTGACCTCAAACTCCTGTATGCCCAAACTCTGCCATTCCTGTATTTCTTTCTTCATCCAGGCAGTATGAGCATTTCTTCCCACAGGAGGCAGAGCCGGTACGATTCGTTTTCCTGCGGCCAGCCGCAAAAAAGCCGCTTTATCAGCCTTTTCAAAGCCTTCCATCCTCGGTATCAACGTCGTAATACAGCTATGATCCGTTTCGCACAGCGCGTTCCATTGCTCAGGTCTGTCAAGTCCTACCCAATAGGTTTGCCGCTCCTGTACCGGATTGTCCCGGAGAAGTAACGCTTCTCTGTCTCTGCACTGCTTTTGCCATGGCTTAATCTGCATAAGCTCCTGCAGAAGACTCCGTCTAAGCTCATTGAGAGCCGATACCGGCACAAAACTCCCTTTGTCAAGCTCAATTGTTATATCCACAACCTGATAACCGCTATCTCCTGTCTTTTCAAGCTGTTTTCGTACTGCTTCTACCGTCAGCTCCTTTGTCTGCGCCTTGACCACAGTTTGTCCCCAAACCGTATGGCCTGCTGCACTGAGTTTTACTGCCTCTCCAATGTGCGCACAAAAACGCATCATAACGGGCACCTTAGGCAGCTCCTGTACTCCTTCCAGAATTCTCCTCTGCAGTGCAGGATCAACAATACGCCATACCTCCTGTCCTTTCTGGATCTGTCCTCGCAGATAGAATGCGGCCTTATACTCTCCCTGCAGCATAGATGCTGCCAAACGAACGGAGGGATACGGTGCGCTGCCGGCACGGATTTCAAGCTCATCGCCGCTGTGCAGCGGCTCCTTGCTGGCTATTTGAATCTTCCCTTTGCTGATCACTGAAACTTTACCGATCGGAATCCCTTGATGCTTTGGTGTGTGCGGCTCAATCATATGCTTTTTATCTTGATAATATCCTTGCGTAAAGCCGCCTCGATTAAAAAGCTGTCTCAGCTCCTTCTGCTCTTCTTCACGCAATCGATGTACGCTGCCTGTTTCAAGGTACTCATCTCGAAGCGCCGCATAATATCGCGTAACCGCTGCTACGTAGGCTTCTCCTTTTAGGCGTCCTTCAATCTTAAACGAATCCACCCCTGCCTGCATCAGCGCTTCAAGCTGACCGGCGGCACACAGATCTTTCAGATTCATCCAATATCCTTCCCGGCCTTCTGCCTGATACGGCAGCCGGCAAGGCTGCGCACAAGCGCCCCGATTTCCGCTTCGCCCGCCATGAAATGAACTCATGAGGCACCGTCCTGAATAACTGTAGCACAGAGCCCCATGCACAAAAACTTCTAGCTGTATGCTTGTTTTTCTGCGAATTTCGCGAATCTCCTCCAGCGTTACTTCCCTTGCCAGCACTACCCTTTGAAATCCCAGCTCCTGCAGATACTGCGCGCCATACAGATCCTGAACTGCCATCTGCGTGCTGGCATGCAGTGCAATCTGCGGATAGCTTCTTCTAATCTCCTCCGCAACTCCAAGATCCTGTACGATCACAGCATCCACACCAAGCGGCAGCACCTCGTCCATATAACGCAAAAAGTCTGTCCATTCGGTTTCCTTAATCAGAGTATTAAGCGTCAGATTGGTCTGCACACCTCGCATACGACAAAGACGCAGCGCTTCTTTCATATCCTCTATACTAAAATTGCCGGCTCCTCTGCGTGCATTAAAGGCCTGCCCTCCAAAATACACCGCATCGGCGCCGGCAGCAATGGCCGCTTTCAAACACGACAAATTCCCGGCCGGCGCTAAAATCTCCGGCTGAAATGATTTCACTTTTCCCTCTCTTCCTTTTGTAACTGCTTTAGCTGCTGCGCATACTCCTGGTTTTCTGTCTCCAGATTCAGCAGAGCCTCTTCATACTGCGCAGCCATCTCCTGAAGCTGCTTTTCTTTCTTCATCAATTTATCCGTTTTTTCTTTCAAAAGCTGAACCTGCTTCTGCATCTTAATATAATCATCTGCTAAATTGATAGCGGCAAGCATAACAATATGCTCCTCTTCCAACCCTTGTACGGAAAAGAGTTTATGTAAGGCGCTCAGCTTTTCATTGACACATGCCTCGATACGGCGCAGCTGTTCCTCTGAATCTGCTCCGCTTACTTTATAATCCTTTCCGGCAATATGCATGATAATCTGTTTCTTTTCTGCCATGTTCTCCTCTCCTTTCTTCTTTATAGCCTCATCTGTCCGGAAGTACCGCCTGCCCCTTCTGAACGATGAAAATATTCTAAACAAAAGGAAGTCACCACGCGCCCGCGCGGCGTTCTCTGTAAAAATCCCTGCTGCATGAGATAAGGCTCGCATACATCCTCAATCATGCCCGCATCCTCCCCGATGGAAGCGGCTAACGTATCGATTCCTACCGGTCCGCCCCCATAAAGCTCCATCATCGTGAGTAGTACCTTACGGTCAACGGCATCTAATCCGTTAGGATCCACTTTAAGCGCATTCAGCGCGTGCTGCGCAATCGCCAGATCAATTTTTCCTTCAAACTTCACCTGAGCAAAATCCCGTACGCGGCGCAGCAAACGATTGGCTAAACGCGGCGTCCCCCTTGAACGTCTGGCAATCTCCCTGGCTCCTTCTTGATCGATCTCTACCTCTAAAATCCGGGCCGAATTTTGTACGATCTGAGCCAGCTCCTCTACTTTATAAAACTCCATATGATTGAGCATACCAAAACGATCTCGCAGCGGTGCGGATAAAAGTCCTGCTCTTGTTGTCGCGCCAATCAGCGTAAAATGAGGAATATCCAGACGAATAGACTTGGCCGCCGGCCCTTTTCCGATCATGATATCCACGGCAAAATCCTCCATGGCCGGATATAAAATTTCCTCTACCTGCCGGTTCAGCCGGTGAATCTCATCAATAAACAGCACATCGCCTTCTGAAAGATTGTTCAGTATGGCTGCCATATCTCCGGGCCGTTCAATTGCCGGTCCTGTCGTAATTTTAATATGCACGCCCATTTCCTGCGCGATTAACCCCGCTAAAGAAGTTTTGCCAAGCCCGGGCGGTCCGTAGAACAATACATGATCCAGCGCCTCTTTTCGCTGCTTGGCAGCGGAAATAAAAACCTTTAAATTTTCTTTTACTTCGGTCTGCCCAATATATTCTTCGAAAGAACGCGGTCTAAGACTTCGCTCCGCTTCTTTCTCCTCCTGCTGCGCTTGCGTGTCGACAAGACGCCCAAACTTTTCCAGCCGTTCTTCCAGTTCTGTCATCTGCCACTCCATTTCAGGGCGCCTTTGCGCCGTATTTTATATGAGCTGTTTTAAGCTTCGTTTGATGATTTCTTCTAATGTCAGGTCCGGTTGGTACACCTTACTCACGGCTGATGCTGCTTCTGCCTGAGCATATCCAAGCGCTATCAGCGCTGCAATCGCTTCCTGTGCCGGTTCACCAGCGGCCGGCACGCCTTCTCCATCTTCCCCGGCCGGCTGTGCATTTCCTGAAAAGCTGATCTTATCCTTCAGATCCAGAATAATACGGCCGGCTGTTTTGGCTCCGATCCCCGGCACCTTTGTAAGCGCTTTTTTATCTTCAGATGCAATGGCCAGGATCACCTGATCCGCTGACATCGCAGTTAAAATGGCCAGCGCATATTTAGGGCCCACTCCGTTTACATTGATCAGCTGTTTAAAAAGCTGCAGCGATTCTGTATGTAAAAACCCATATAAAATCATCGCATCTTCCCGCACATTCATATATGTATGCAGCTGCACTTCTTGTCCTACGCCAATGCGCAGCAGCTCCTCCTGAATCGGCGTATACACACGAAACCCGATTCCCTGCTGCTCTACCACCACGCTGCTTTCTTCAATGGCTGCTAATATTCCTTTTACATATGCAATCATAGCCATTCTCCTTTTTCTACACAATAAATCCCCCGAGGCGCTGCAATATACTGCATGGAAATATCCTGCTCCTCCAGTTCAAGCTCTTCCTCCTGCAGCTGAAAGCCGAAGCATAGTCCCATCGTTTTGACAAAGCTGTACTGTTTCAGATACCGATCGTAAAACCCACTGCCATATCCGATTCTTCCACCCTGATAATCAAACGCAAGACCCGGTACCAGCATCAAAGTTTCTGCATCCGGCTCCTGCTTTGGCGCCCATGGCAAAGGCTCATAAATTCCAAAGCGGTTACGCTGCAGACTGGTTCTGTCCTGCTGGCGGTAAAACGTCATTTTATGTCCTTCTTCTATACGAGGCAAACAGAGCGTTTTTGCATAACGCAGCGCATGCTCCATAATCAGATAGGTCTCTACCTCTGAACGAAAAGAAAAATACGCAAAAATAGTATGAGCCTGCTGATATATAGGACTCTGTTCCAAATGGTCCCATATGCGTATACTATCCCTGTGCGTATACGCATACTGATCTCGTTTTTCATACATTTTCTTCCGAAATTCTCGTTTTGTCATCGTATTTTTCTCTGCTCCTCTTTGTACGGCTCTGCTTCTTCCATCTTTTTCACATATGCCGTCGCCGCCTCTGCCGCAATCATCGCCGAACCGACTGCCCACTGCAGATTATATCCGCCGCAGTCGCCATCCAGATCAAGCACTTCTCCTGCCATAAAAAACCCTTTATGACGCCGGCTTTCCAATTGAGCCGTGATTTCCTTAGCCTCAATCCCCCCTACGGTAATCTGTGCCTCTTCCCAGCCTCCTAACGCCAGCACCGGCATCTCCCATCTTTTGAGACAATACGTTAATGCGCCGATCTGCTTTTTATCTAAAGAACCAAATTTTTCTCTCGGCTTCACCCCGCTCTCTGCAAGCACGACCGGGATCAAGGTTTTAGGCAGCCATCCCTCCAGCCCTTGTTCGGCTGTGCATGCGCCAAGGCGCTCCTTTCTTTCCAGCAGATATATAAATAAAGCCCCTTTTTCCATTTCGGGAATCAAATCCAATACCAAAACAGGGGTTCTTCCGCTTTGCAGCGCTTCTCCGGCTCTGCGGCTCAGATTCAGCACAGCCGGCCCTGAAACTCCCGTATCTGTGAAAAGAATCTCGCCCACTTCCATTTGCCGGCAAATTCCCTCTTCCCAAAGCGCTACCGGTACGTCCAGCTTAAGCCCCGCAAGACGTTTCAAATAAGGAACCTGCAGCTTAAGGCGGCATAGCGCCGGCCGAAGCGGTCTCACCTGCATTTGCAGTCTCCGCGCAAGCTCAGCTCCCTCGCCGCTGGCCCCCAGCTTAGGATAGGCCTTGCCGCCGGCACATAAAAGTACTGCCTTAGCCTCTATATTTTTTTGTCTAAATGCAGGATCCTCGCTTTGAATCTCCAGCATATACCGGCTGCGCCCATGCCGAACCTGAGTCACCAGCGTTTTCGTATAAATCTCTACAGAAAGCGTCTCCAGCTCTCTGCGCAGTACATTCAAAACAGATGCTGCCTGCAGGCTGCGCGGAAAAAGCTTGCCTGCATCTCCCTCAGTAAAATCAATCCCAAGCTCCCACCAAAACTGCCGTATCTTTTCCTCTTCCATTTGCGGCCACAGCTGCGGCAAAAGGCCGGCTACGCTGCCGTGATAATGAGAAAAATGCATATCTCGATTCGACAAATTGCACCGACCATTTCCTGTTGATAAAAGCTTGCGTCCAATGCGATCCTTTTTTTCAAAAATACAGACGGAGGCTCCAAGACGTGCAGCCATAATAGCTGCTACCATTCCGGAGGCTCCGCCGCCAATGATTGCGATCTCTGCCATACCGTCCCTGCCCCCATTTCAATCGTTCTTATCATTATAAAATGGGAGCCCTTCTTTGTCAACCGAACGCCGCTCATTTAAAACTTTCTTAAAATCCGGCTTTTTTCCTCATCCGGCCTTTAACTCCAGCCGCATCCGATCTGCGATCAGCGCAATAAACTCACTGTTTGTCGGCTTTCCCTTGCCCATACTGATACTATATGAAAACAGCTTTTCAATCGTATCCATTTTGCCGCGGCTCCAGGCCACCTCAATTGCATGCCGGATCGCCCGCTCCACTCTGCTCGGCGTTGTATCAAATTTCTTCGCAATCGCCGGATACAGCTGCTTGGTAATCGCATTTAAAATATCCATATCTTCAATCGCCATCAGAATCGATTCTCTGAGATACTGATATCCTTTAATATGCGCCGGGACTCCCACTTCATGAATCAGATTGGTTACCTCCGTCTCCACATCCACGCTTCGTGCCCTCACGGACGATGCCGCCGGTAAGGCTCCTCTTCCTTTTTCCGGCATGGCCGGAAGCTCCTGCCGGCTCATCCCTTTCATCTGCCGAATGCGCGTTGTCAAAAGTTCCATATCACAGGTTTTAGCCATATAATAGGTAGCGCCGAGCGCCATTAGCTGTTCAAGCATCTGATCACAGACTACAGAGGATAAAATAATAAATACCGGCCACGGTCTGCTTTGATTTCGCATTTGCTCCAGTACTCCAATGCCATCGAGCTGCGGCATGACCAAATCCAGCAGTACAACATCCGGCTGCAGATACTGAATCATCTCCAGTGCCTCTGTTCCATCGCCTGCTTCCCCCGCTACCAGCATATCATTTTCCTGCTCAATCACAGATTTCACGCTTTCTCTAAATATTCGGTTATCATCTACCACTAAAATTTTTAATTGACTCACCCTTGTTCTCCTTTCTATCTGACATCAAAAGTCAACTTGTATTTACCATTATATACCATTTATGGCAAAAATCAACTATTTTATGGTAGATTTTGGTAATTTTATTCCAGCATGTTTTCAATATAGATCCCATACCCTTTGGTGGGATCTTTCACAAACACATGCGTAACTGCTCCGATTAGCTTACCCTCCTGCACAATAGGACATCCGCTCATTCCCTGGATAATTCCGCCTGTTTCCTGTAACAGCCGCTCGTCCGTAACGGTGACGACCATGCCATGATTGAAGGTCGGCAGTCCGGAGGCTTTTTCTATTTTTACCGTGTATTCACGAATTTCTCCGTCTAAAATATCGCTCAAAATGATCGCTTCTCCATTTTTGACCTGATCCTTTAGTGCAATTTCATATTCAGCATATACGCTTTGCTCTCCGCTGTAATGGCCATAGACGCCGCTTTCTGTATTGCGGTTTACCTGACCCAGAATCGTCCCCGTAAGACTGCCCTCCACTTCCCCGGGAAGCCCCTCTTCCCCTTTGACAACATGACGAATTTTAGCTCTCGTAATGAGTCCATCATGGATCGGCAGTACCTCTCCTGTGTCTACATCATTGATTCCATGCCCCACTGCTCCAAACACGCTGCTCTGCGGATCCACAAAAGTCAGCGTACCAAGTCCTTGTGCGCGGTCGCGAATCCAGATACCGATTTTAGCTTTGCCATCCTTCCCCATTTTAGGCGTGACCGAGACCTCCAGATTTTCTTCTTCTCGCGTCAGCTGAATCGTGATTGGCGCAGTACCGTTTTGCGCAATGATTTCATTCACCTGCTCTACCGTCGTGACCTCCTGCCCGTTCACTCTGCGGATTTTATCTCCTGCATACAGAATTCCCCTTGCAGGACTGCTCTCTTTTCCTGATTCGGTTTCTATTTTACCGGTACCCAGCACTAAAATACCATCCGTATATAAATCGATGCCCACCGTATGCCCTCCGGCCAAAAGTCTTTTCTCCGGCCAGACCTCCAGCGAGACCGATTTGATCGGAATGATTCCAAAAAGCTTAATCTGAGCGCTGCTTCTTGCATAGGTACTATCTTCAATATCTTCCCGGCGCCGGATACTGTTTTCATTGACGGTAACCCAGTCGCTTTCCTGTGCCTCCAGCTCCAATACCTCGCCGCCAAACTCCCAGCTTTGCCCTTCGATAACGCGCACTGTATCGGGCACTGCCAGCTGCACCAGCAGATACGGCATTAAAAAGACCGAAAGTACCAATAATAAAAGGCTCCTTCCAATCCATGGAGAGAGCCTTCGATTTTCTTTTTTCATCTGCTCACACCTCATGTTTTAAAAATCAGGTCAACACCTTATGATAGTGTGAGCGGCTTTGTGCTTCCTTATACGCGTTCCTTTTTCTTCCAATTTTCAGCCAGTGTTTTCATTTCGACTGCATTTTGTTTTACTGCTTCCGTAATCTGTGTGCCGCCCAGCATACGTGCCAGCTCTTCTGTAATCTGCTCCTCACCGAGCACCTGAATCTGAGTCGCTGTATGCTCGCCGGTGACTGTTTTTTCAATCCGCATATGGCTGTCTGCCAGCGCAGCTATCTGCGGCAAATGCGTCACACAGATCACCTGATGATAAAGTGCAATTTTACTCATTTTTTCAGCAACGCTTTGGGCCGTACGTCCGCTGATTCCTGTATCAATTTCATCAAAAATCAGCGTACTGATTTCGTCCTGCTTCGCCAGAACTGTTTTAATTGCCAGCATAACGCGCGACATTTCGCCGCCCGAAGCAATTTGCTGCAAGGGCTGAAGCGTTTCTCCCACGTTTGTCCGAATCTGAAACAGAATCTGATCGGCTCCCTTTGGCGAGAGCTCTTTGGGCTGCCGGTTAATTTTAAAGATCGGCTGATTAAACTGCAAGGTAGCCAGCACATTTGTGATTTCTTCCTCAATTTTTTTGGCCGCCTCTAGTCTTTTCTCGGTCATTTGATCTGCAAGAACCTGCATTTCACTCTGTTTTTTCTGAAGCTGCTGCTGCAATTCCTCGATGGTCTGCGCCAGATTCTGCAGCTTTTGCTGTTCTTCTTTTGTCTTATGATAATACGCTGTGACCAGTTCCCAGCTCTGTCCATATTTATTTTGCAGATGCTGAATCTGATCCAGTCGCTGTTCTACCTCCGAAAGCCGCTGCGGCTCTGCTTCCAGCCCTTCTCCGTACTGCCGAAGCTCCCCTGCCATATCCTGCAAAACCGCCAGTTGCTCTTCCAGCGAAGCCACATATGGTGTAAAAAATGCCGGATCGTACCCTTCTGCCTCTCTCAGTTTCATCAATGCACTTTCCAGTGCATCCAGCGCAGGCTGTCCCTCACGTCCGCCCTGACGAATCAGCGCATACGCTCCCAAACAGCTTTCCTGCAGTTTCTCACTATATAAAAGCTTCTTGCGTTCTTCTCTTAGCTCTTCCTCTTCGTTTTCTTTCCATGCAGCTGCTTCAATTTCGTCTAACTCAAACTGCATCAAAGAAAGCAAGCGTTCTCTGTCTTTTCCTTTTTCCTGATAGGCTTCCCACTGCTTTTGTAAGACACGGGCCGCCTCCCATTTTTCGCGCATTTCCTTTTTCAGCGCTTCAATACCGGGAATAAACCGGTCCAGTATGTCGATATGGCGGCTACTGTCTAAAAGCGACTGGTGCTCATGCTGTCCATGAATGTCAATCAAAAGCGCCGCTACCTGCCTCACCTGCTGTGTCGTTACCATGGTCTGATTGATCTGGCAAGTACTGCGGCCGCTGGCGGCAAAACGTCGTGAAATCAGAATTTCTCCATCTTCCGCTGCGACGCCCATTTCTTTCAGCTTGTTTAAAACGCTGGATTTTTCTTCTGAAAAAAACAGATCAATCACAGCCGGACGCGATGGATCCCGCAGCAGTTCTTTACTTCCTCTGCCGCCAAGCGCCAGATTGATAGCGCCCAAAATAATGCTTTTTCCAGCTCCTGTTTCACCGGTCAGCACATTAAGTCCATCCTCCAGATCCACCATCACTTCATCAATAAGCGCTATATTTTGCACACGCAGATGTATCAGCATAGGTATCCCTCCGTTTTGCTTCTCTTATTCAACCAGTGCCAGAATCTTATTTTTTAATGCCCGGCCGCTTTCCTCTGAATGGACCGCCAAAAAAATCGTATCATCTCCTGCAATCGTTCCCACGATTTCCTCCAGCTTCAGGCTGTCCAGCGCTGCTGCAACTGCCATTGCCATTCCTGTCATCGTACGTACCACAACTAAGCTTCCGGCCACTTCAGCGCTTACAAAGCCCTGCTGCAGCACCCTCCTGAAACGCAGCGCAGCCATAGGCGGCTGTTCCGGCGTTTCCTGGACCGGCAGCGCATATTTTTGTATTCCGCTTTCTCCCACGATTTTCGTCAGTCTAAGCTGCCGGATATCTCTTGAAACCGTCGCCTGTGTCACCGTGCATCCTGCTTCCTGCAGTTTGGCTACCAGCTCTTCCTGTGTTTCAATTTCAAACCGGTCAATTAAATCACAGATCAATTTCTGCCGCTTCGTTTTCATACTTGTTTTCGTGAGCCTCCCGTACCGCTCGTTCAATCAGTGCCGGTATTTCCTCACCTGCTCCTTTCTTCATTTTTTCATTTTTGATTAAATAAAGTAAAAACTCCCGATTTCCCTCCTGCCCACGGATAGGAGAAGCCGTTACGCCGCAAACAAGCCAGTTTTCTTCTTCACAAAAGGTGGTGATTTCTCTAAGCACCTGTTTATGCACCTTTGCATCCTTTACAACCCCTTTTTTCCCGATCTTGTCACGGCCTGCTTCAAACTGAGGCTTGACTAAGCATACCAGCCGGCCGCCGTCCTTCAAACAGCTAACAATAGCGGGCAGTACCTTTCTGAGCGAAATAAAAGACAGATCAGCAGAAGCAAAGTCGCAAGCTTCCCCGATCAGTGCTTCTGTCAGCAGCTTCACATTGGTATTTTCTATATTGATCACCCTTGGATCTTCTCTGAGCTTTAAGGCCAGCTGATCATGCCCCACATCCACAGCATATACCTTAGCCGCACCATGCTGCAGCATGCAGTCTGTAAAACCGCCGGTCGAAGCTCCCGCATCCAGACATACGGCATGATCGAGACCAATCTCAAATGCTTTCAGTGCTTTTTCCAGTTTAAGTCCTCCGCGGCTTACATAGGGCAGCGGATCTGCCAGTACTTCCAGAGACGCCTCTAAATCTACCATGGTCCCTGCTTTTTTACATATGATCCCGCTGCATTTCACCTTTCCGGCCCGAATCCATTCCTTTGCTCTTTCTCTGGAAGGCGCCAGCCCCTCCTGTACCAAACGTACATCTAAGCGTTGTTTTTCTGCCATACGTTCCATATTCCTTCTGCCGAAATGCCATGCTGCTCCAAAATATGCTGCCGGCTGTCCTGCGGTAAAAATTCATCCGGCAGGCTGATGCAGTCGACCCGGCAATGCACACCCTGTCTTTTAGCTAAGGCCGCCGCCTGCATTCCAAATCCGCCTGTATAGATATGATCCTCTATGATGATAACCTGATTGTGTTTATGAAAAACCTGCTGCAGCAGCTCCTCATCTATCGGCGCAATAAACCTTGCGTCAACAATGGTAGGCCTGCATCCCTGTTTTTCCATTTTCTGTGCTGCACGCCTTGCCTCTGCCAGACAAGCGCCAACCGATACAATGGCCGTGTCTTGCCCTGTCTGCAATACCCGTCCTTTTCCGTATTGAATCGGCTCGTGCTCCTCCTCTGCCTCTATGACAACTGCTCCTTTAGGATATCGGACAGCAACCGGTCCTTTAAGCGCATACGCGAACTGCAGCATAGCCGTCATCTCTTCTTTGCCGGAGGGCGCAAGTAGCGTCATATTAGGTATATGACTCAGATACGCCATATCAAAAACGCCTTGATGCGTTTCACCGTCTTCTCCTACGACGCCGCTGCGGTCAATTGCAAACACAACCGGCAGTTTAGGCAGACATACATCATGCAGAATCTGATCATAGGCTCTTTGCAAAAATGATGAATAAATAGCCACAAAAGGCCTTAAACCTCCCTTGGCCATGCCGGCCGCAAATGTCACCGCATGCTCCTCTGCAATGCCTACATCATAGATACGCTGCGGAAAATGCTTTCCAAATATATCAACCCCCGTACCGGAGGGCATGGCAGCTGTCACAACCACTGCAGATGCATCTTTTCTGCCGATCTGCGTGAGCGTCTCTCCAAACACATCTGACCAGGTTTCTCTCTTCTCACACAGATCCTCTCCTGTTGCTATATCAAAGGCTCCAATCCCATGATACCGCGCCGCGTTGCGCTCAGCCGGTTTATATCCTTTTCCTTTAACGGTCTTCACATGAATGACGACCGGTTCATTCAATACTTTCGCCTGCTGCAGCACCTCTTTCAGATCATGCAAATCATGACCGTCTACCGGTCCCAGATAGGTAAAACCAAGCTCTTCAAATAGAATTCCTTTTACAAACAGGTACTTAGCTTTATTTTTCACAAAATCAGCAGCCTGATACAGCGGACGCAGCACCGGAAACTTTTCAACGGCTTTCTTGATTTTTCGCTTTCCCCGCAAATACCCTTTGCGTGTCCGCAAGCGGCTCAAATGCATCGACATGCTCCCAACATTAGGACTAATCGACATTTCATTGTCATTCACCACTACAATTAGCTTTGTCCTGTCTTTTCCTGCATTATTCATTGCCTCATAAGCCATACCGCCTGTCATGGAGCCATCTCCAATGACCGCTATGACTTCATGTTGCTGTTTTAACACATCCCTGGCCTTTGCCAATCCGTATGCTGCTGAAATAGATGTGCTGGCATGCCCGGTATTAAAGGCGTCATAAGGGCTTTCCTCCGTTTTAGGAAATCCGCTTAATCCATCCTTTTGCCGCAATGTATCAAATCCCTCCTTGCGGCCAGTTAAAATCTTATGTACATATGCCTGATGCCCCACATCCCAGACAATCTGATCCTGCGGCGTATCAAACACCTGATGCAGTGCAATTGTGAGCTCTACCACGCCAAGATTAGAGCTTAAATGCCCTCCTGTTTTGGAAACCTGTTCCAACAAAAATTCGCGGATTTCCTGTGCCAGCTGCTGAGACTGCGCCAAGCTAAATGCCTTAATATCTTTTGGGCTTTGCACTTGATCCAATAAGCGTTCCAATCGGGTTCACCCCTTATTTTAATTTCTTCTTTTGATTAGCGCTGCCGTGAGCTTTCGCACTTCATCTCCGTATACACCCGGAAGCGCCTCCATCTCATGCAGTGCTTCCTTAACAGGATACAAACGTAGCCTTCTGACTGGCGGCATCACTGCTTGGCTTTTTACCAAGCTCTTCAAAACTTCCCTCTACATCCAGCACATCATCCCAAATCTGAAATGCTTTGCCGAGCGCTCCGCCGGCCTCTTGCAGACGATCAACAACTTCCGGCTTTGCACCTGCCAGCAGCGCTCCGCAAACGAGTGCTGCCATCAGCAGCCTGCTGGTCTTGTTATATTCAATATAAGTCAGTTCTTCTATGTCAACCTGACGGCCTTCACTGGCCAGGTCTGCCGCCTGCCCGGCAATCATGCCGGATGGCCCGGCACAGCGGGCCATGTAGGCCATAGCTTTAGTCATGTTTTCCAGCCTCTGGCTGGCATGCTGCTCTGCCGCCATCGTCATCGCTGCGGCCATTGTTTCAAATGCTAAATTGAGCAGACTATCGCCGGCTAAAATAGCCGTAGCCTCTCCATACACCTTATGATTCGTCAGGCGTCCCCGTCGATAATCATCGTCATCCATTGCCGGAAGATCATCATGAATCAGCGAATACGTATGAATCATTTCCAGAGCAAGCGCAAAGGGCAGCAAATCTTCTTCGGTTCCGCCCAGACTGAGGCCTGTCCACATCAGCAGCAGCGGGCGCACTCTTTTTCCGCCTGCCATTAGACTATACTCCATAGCCTCCCAGACTGAACGGTTATAGACATCCTTGCCGTTTAACTGTGCCGCCAGCCCCTCGGTAATTTTATCTTTTAAGCTTTGTGCCTCATTCTTCATGCATGTCTTCTCCCTGCTCCAATACC
>CANOUM010000017.1 GCA_947570515.1 uncultured Clostridia bacterium | reverse complement strand
TTAGGAGTGTTTGTCGGATTTATAAGATGTGTAAAATGCACGAAAAGTCATATAATCTTAATAAAACTTTAAGGGTTTATTCTATTGGATTTTAAAAAGAAAGATGGCATAATACAGGGGAGTTTGGAAGGAGTCTGAGATGTATAATATTTTGATCTGTGATGACGAACGGGATATTGTGTCTGCACTTAAGATTTATCTTACGTCGGCTGAATATCAAACCTTTGAGGCCTACACCGGAAAAGAAGCCATTGATCTGGTACGAAAAGAGGACATTCATCTGGTGCTGATGGATGTGATGATGCCGGAAATGGATGGAATTTCAGCGATGGTAGCCATCCGGGAATTTAGCAACGTACCCATTATCTTATTAACGGCAAAAAGTGAAGACACAGATAAAATCCTCGGGTTAAACGTAGGAGCCGATGATTATATTACTAAACCATTTAATCCGGTAGAAGTACTGGCAAGGGTGAAATCGCAGCTCAGGCGTTATGTACAGCTGGGAAGCGCTGTGAAAAAAGAAGCGGTGCTTCGGATTGGATCTATAGAGCTAGATGATGAGGCAAAGGTCGTACGGCTTGACGGTGAAATTGTCAATCTGACAAGAACGGAATATGAAATTCTTAAACTATTGATGCAGGAACCAGGCAAGGTGTTTTCGTCAAAAGTTATCTATAATAAGGTATGGGAGGATAATCCGTACGGTGCAGAAAATACGGTGGCCGTACATATCCGACATTTGAGAGAAAAGATTGAAATCAACCCAGCAGACCCGAGATATTTGAAGGTAGTATGGGGACAAGGATATAAGATCGAGAGAGGTATATGAGTTGAAGGGCGTTATTTACAGTTGGCCTGTTAAAATCATAGCTGTCATATTAAGTCTGCTTATGTGTATCGTAGCGACAGCTGGCATTTTTGGCACAGCAGTTTTTATGAGTATGGGCTTTTATAGCCAGCAGGACTGGAATTATTATGACACCAGCATTTGTGAAAACAGAACCTATTATAATGCCAGAACGGTAATATATGAATATTATTTGGCGTATCAGAAGTATCAAAAAGAGGAAACCCTTGATAGAACAACGCAGCAGGAGCTGGAATGGTATGATAAAAAATTCAGCAGTGAAAATACAAATTTTCGATTCCGTATAGAGCAGGAGGATGGCGAGACAATTTCAACGTATCAGGATGAGCCGTATGGCTTTGATACGGAATATACGTTTGGAATATATAGCGGCGACTCAGAAGAGGAGATAGAGTACACCATTCATTGCTATGTTGTGGATCCGATGACGGCAAATGATGAATATCAGTCAGATATGTACTGGTATGGAGAAGCGTTTCGCTACCGATATACTATTTTAAATTTGACCATTGCGGCCTCTGTGCTTTTGATTGTTCTTTGCATTTATTTGATCTGTGCAGCAGGACATAAACGAGGAGAAGAAGGAATCTGTGTAGGCGGTCTGCACAGGATTCCGTTTGATCTTCTGACCGGAATGGTTTTATTAAGTGGAGTTTTTTTGATCAGCATACTGGAAGCAACAACGGGATATGTTGATGTGCTGACAGATTTGATTAGAACTTGTGTTGGGATTACAGGGATATTTGGATTAGGTCTTTTCTATATAGTGAGCTTAGCCGTGCGGTGTAAAAATCATTATGTATGGAAAGGGACAATCGTATACTGGTGCTATCGCAGGATAAAAGAAATAATAATTCGATTATATCAAAATCGTTCTTTTTTAGGAAAGGCCTTTATATGGATTTTATTTGCAGGGCTTAGTACTTTTACAATAGGCGTTATGTGCATGGAGCAAAACAGCGCAGGTGCGTTTTTGTTTTATATCATGCTTGCCTGTATTGTAGCCGCTAGTTTGGCAATGGTGTTTCAGATTCGGTATAAAAAGATCCGGCAGGGAATTCAGAAAATTGCATTAGGCGATCTGAATGCGCATGTTGATACAACAGGTCTTCGCGGTGAGATGAAGGAACAGGCAGAAAATTTAAATAGCATCAATGAAGCTGTTCGGGCGGCGGTAGAAAAACAGCTCAAAAGTGAACGGATGAAAACAGAGTTAATTACTAATGTCTCACATGATATCAAGACGCCGCTCACGTCCATTGTTAATTATGTAGATCTTTTAAAGAAACAAGAAGTTCAGGATGAGACAGCAAAGGAATATATTGAAGTATTAGAGAGACAATCAATCCGGTTGAAAAAGCTGATTGAGGATCTGATTGAGGCATCCAAAGCTTCGAGCGGCAATATTGCGGTGAACATGAGTAAGCTGGATATGACAGAGCTTTTAAAGCAGCTTCTGGGAGAATATAGCGATCGGATGAAGGAGCATGATTTGGAGCTGGTTCTTACAGCGCCAGAGTATGAAATGCCCATCATGGCAGACGGACAGCTGTTATGGCGTGTCTTTGACAATCTTCTCAGCAATGTGCAGAAATATTCGCAGGCAGGTACGAGAGTGTATCTGGACGTGAAAGAAGAGGAGGGGTGTGCAGTTATTACGTTTCGCAACATATCGCGGTATGCGCTCAATATATCCGGCGAAGAGCTGATGGAGCGGTTTGTTCGCGGCGACAGCTCGCGGCATACGGAAGGAAGCGGACTTGGGCTTTCCATTGCTAAGAGCTTAACCGAGCTTATGAACGGACGATTTGATATTTTAGTAGACGGAGATTTATTTAAAGTTCAAATTACATTTAATAAATTAGTATAAAAGGAAGAAAGAGTATGGAAGCATTACAAATTTTTAATACCTTTGTAAAGGTGATGTTCTTTTTGTTTTATGCATATCAGTTTTTCTATATTCTGGTTGCAATCATTAAAAAGCCAAAGCGATTTAATCATTTGAAAGCAAACGGAAAACTAAAAATGCATCGCTTTGCCGTGATGATCTCGGCAAGAAATGAAGAGGCCGTAATCGGCCAGCTGCTGGAAAGTATCAATCGTCAAACCTATCCCAGAGAGCTTGTGGATGTATTTGTTGCAGCAGATAACTGCAGCGATCATACGGCGCAGGTGGCAGCAGACTATGGTGCTAAAGTATATAAGCGTTACAACCGGACAAAGGTTGGTAAAGGCTATGCGCTGGAAATGCTGTTCAATTTGGTGCGCGAGGACTACGGGCATGATTATTACGATGGATATTTTGTGTTTGACGCTGATAACTTGCTTGATCCTCATTATATAGAGGAGATGAACAAGACCTTTTCAGCCGGCTACCGCGTGCTAACCAGCTATCGCAATTCCAAAAATTACGGCAGCAACTGGATTTCGGCCGGATATGCTTTGTGGTTCTTGCGCGAGGCAAGACATCTGAACAATGCACGCATGATATTAAATACGAGCTGTGCAATCTCCGGGACTGGATTTCTGTTGTCACGGGAGATTGTTGAGAAGAATGACGGATGGAAGCATTTCCTTCTGACAGAGGACATTGAGTTCACAGTGGACAGCGTATGTCAGGGCGAAAAAATCGGCTACTGTCATGATGCCATGCTGTATGACGAGCAGCCGGAAACCTTTAAGCAGTCTTGGACGCAGCGTCTGCGCTGGGCCAAAGGCTATTATCAGGTGTTTTATAATTATGGAAAGAACCTGCTGGCAGGCATTTTCCGCAAAGCCAGTTTCTCTTGTTTTGATATGTGCATGACCATCATGCCGGCGCTCTTTTTATCGCTGCTTACGATGCTGGTCAATGGAAGCGCCATGATTTATGCGTTGGTCAACGAAACAGGTCAGTTTGAAAGCATGTTCATTTCCATGCTTGTTATGATGGTCAGTGTGTATGGCATGTTCATCATCGTCGGGTTATTCACGCTCATTACAGAATGGAAAAATATCCGTTGCAGTACAGGTAAAAAAATCAAGTATCTATTTACATTCCCCATTTTTATGCTGACTTATATTCCGATTTCCATTACTGCACTGTTCCGCAAAATTGAGTGGAAGCCTATTACCCATAGTGTTGCCATTTCCATAGATCAAATGAAAATAGGCGATTAAAAATAAAAATTTGTCATATATGAGTAGAATGCTTGACATTCTTGGAATATTTTGCTACAATATAATAGTCTTCTATCGTTCTAGTAATGATAGAAATTGCTCACCTCGGTTTAATAAGAACCCCCGTTTTCTTATTAAACACTTTCAGCCGGTTGTAGAGATGCAGCCGGTTCTTTTTTTATTTTAGTTAGAAAAAAGGTCTAATTCTTCAGCCGCCTGTAACCATAGGGAGGTAGGGATCTCAGGTAGGGCAAAGTCGGTTTTAGGGTACTGCGCGGCAGCAAGAAGACAGGTGCGCTTTATCAGTCTGAGAATATAATTGTGACCGGTGGCAAGAAACCGGCAATTGGCATGAGACCATCCGGGCGCCATCTCCATAAGTTCGCTATGATGATAAGCCTCTACGATAGCGTCGACATCATAGGGGATGGAGAGAAGTTCAGTCTGCCACTTGCCGGATCTGTTTTGCCGAAGCAGTGCGGCCCGGGAAAGGGAGTCATGGTTATGGGGCAGACCGATAGAACCTGCGCCAAGAATGGTGCGGCCATCACGGGATGAGATTCCCTGACGGTGAGTATGACCGCATATAAGCAGTGGTTTTTGAATTTGGTGAAGCCACTTAAGGGTGACTTCGTCAGCCGCCGAGTTGGTGCCATCTACGTTTAAGAGTTCATTGATCTTGCTTGGCGAGCCGTGACAGAGGATCATATCTTCGAAACTGTGACAAATGGGCATAGAGCGAAACCAAGCGAGGTCTTGCGCCGTGAGGCGCTGATAGGTGTACAAAAGTGAACCCTGTGCAGGGCCGGGATTCCAGACCTGCTCAGGGTATTTGGCGTGATCAAGCATATATTGTTCGCGATTACCGCGAATAAAAAAAGCAGAAAAATGTTGGGCTGCTTCACGCAGAAGGGCGAGAGTACGCTGCGGCTTGGGGCCGTCGGTGATATAATCTCCGAGGAAATAAAGCTGGTCGACATGTTGGCGGGACATATATTCGAGTACAGCCTCAAGTGCGACGTAGTTGCCGTGAATATCACTAATAATGCCGATGGTTTGGATATTGTTTTTCATGGGCTCAGCCTACCTCACACTGAACGGCAAGGGATTTTTCATAGCAATACCGAATGATGTCGCTGCGTTTGACGAGGCCGATGAAGGCCTGCGTATCGTCAACCACCGGAACGAAGCTTTGCCGGTAGGCTGTGTGAATTAGGCTGTCCATAGACTGATCAATGGCGACTGTATCATAATGAAAATGGCGGTCAATATCAGACAGCATCATTTTTTCGGCGTCTGCAAAGGTAAAATTCGGATAGTTTTTAAAGGCCCAAAGGAGATCGCCTTCTGTAACCACGCCGGCATATTTGCCGTCCTGCGTGAGCACGGGCAGACTTTGATAACGGTGAAATTCCATTTTTTCCATAGCCTGACGCAGGGTCATATCGGTATATAAATAAACGATTTCGGTTTTAGGAGATAAGAAAAAAGCAACGTTCATATGAAATATCCTCATTTCTCAATAATAACGTAGGGGATCAGCGAAGACAAACCCTTTGTCTTCAGTCGAATGTATCGTATCATGCAAATATGACAAAAAAATGAACAAGGCGTTAAGAAACGGTAGCATAATATTTAAACGGAAAGTAACCCGGTGTACATAATTTGTTCACAATTTTAAGCTATGATAAAACCATAGTTTTTTCATGTTTAATTAATTTTCTCCTCCTTTTATAAGAGCTGATCTGATCAGCTCTTATTTTTTGTATCTGCGGCTTTTAACAGGCGCATAGAGATGCAGTCTATGACATAGACTGATATTAAATATAAGAAAGTGGGAAGTGAGAAGATGGCAAATAAAATATGGAAAATGATTCAGCCTTTTTTGGTCGCGATAGGACTCACTTTTTTGATAGGAGGTCTTTCCTATTTAGCATCTGGAGGAAACAATCAGGAAATATATGAAAGCTTGGTGCTGCCTGCAGGAGCACCGCCGGCCCAGTTGTTTGGAATTGTATGGCCCTTGTGGTATCTGCTTTTAGGCATTGCGGCAGCGCTGGTGTATCGTTCAGAGCCTTCGGTAGCGAAATCGGAGGGACTTCGGTTTTATGAGCTGCAGCTATTGATTTTATTTACATGGCCGATCGTGTTTTTTCGCCTGCAGTCCTATTGGGCAGCGTTTACGTTACTGCTTTTGCTTGTTTTTGTACTGTATATGATGCTCAGTCGATACCGCAAAGCAAGTCCGGCCGCTTTTTGGCTGCTGATTCCATATGCAGCGTGGATTCTGTATGCCTTATGGCTCAATTTGCGTGTTGCCATGCTCAATTAACGGCAATAAAATTGCCCCTGCCCTTCATACAGGCAGAGGCAATTTTTTATTATCAGCAGCTTTTGCGGGTTTGAATTTCTTCTTTAATCTTGACAATAAATTCGTCCAGCGTCATGGTCAGATTTTCGCCGGAATCACGCAGGCGGATGCCGACAGTCTGCGTCTCTTCTTCTTTAGCGCCTACAATAATCATGTAGGGAACCTTCTCCAGCTGAGCTTCGCGAATCTTGTAGCCAATCTTCTCAGCCCGTTCATCATACTCTGTACGGATGCCGGCGCCGCGCAGAGCCGCGTAAACCTTTTGCGCATAGGCGCTGTTTTTATCGGAGATGGGCAGTACTTTGGCCTGAACGGGCGCCAGCCAGGTGGGGAACTTGCCCGCGTAGTGCTCGATCAGAATACCGATAAAGCGCTCGATGGAGCCGAATACAACGCGGTGAATCATGATGGGGCGATGCTTTTCACCGTCCATACCGGTGTAGTCGATGTCGAATCGCATGGGCAGCTGAAAATCAAGCTGGATCGTGCCGCACTGCCAGGTACGCCCCAGAGAATCTTCCAGATGGAAGTCAATTTTGGGGCCGTAAAAGGCGCCGTCTCCCTCGTTGACCACATAGGGCAGCTGCATTTCGTCTAAAGCAGCGCGCAGTCCGTTGGTCGCCATCTCCCAGTCTTCGTCGCTGCCGATGCTGTTTTCCGGCCGGGTGGATAGTTCCACATGATATTTGAAGCCAAACAGGCTGTATACTTCATCAATCAGGCGGGCAACCCCTTTGATTTCATCCGTAATCTGTTCCGGCATCATAAAGATATGCGCATCATCCTGCGTAAAAAGACGCACGCGCATGAGACCGTGCAGCGCGCCGGATTTCTCGTGGCGGTGTACCAGACCAAGCTCGCCCATGCGAAGCGGCAGATCACGGTAGGAATGCGGCTGAGACTTATAAACCAGCAATCCGCCCGGACAGTTCATTGGCTTTAACGCAAAATCCGTTTCATCAATTACAGTGGTATACATATTTTCTTTATAATGATCCCAATGCCCGGAGGTCTCCCAAAGCTGGCGGTTCAGCATGATAGGAGTAGCGATTTCCTGATAATCCTCCCGCGTATGGATCTCGCGCCAATAGTCAATCAGCGTATTTTTTACAGTCATGCCTTTAGGCAGGAAGAAGGGAAAACCAGGGCCTTCATCGGTCATCATAAAGAGCCCCAATTCCTTGCCCAGTTTACGATGATCGCGTTTTTTAGCCTCTTCGAGGCGCTCCAGATATTCCTCCAGATCGCTCGCCTTAGTAAAGGCCGTGCCATAGATCCGGGTCAGCATCTTATTATTCTCATTGCCGCGCCAGTATGCGCCAGCGATAGACGTCAATTTAAAGGCCTTAACCGGCTTGGTACTCAGAAGATGCGGTCCTGCACACAGATCCACATATTCGCCCTGGCGATAAAAGCTCAGCTCAGCATCCTCTGGCAAATCTTCGATGAGTTCCACCTTATAGGGCTCATCCTTCTCCCGCATTAACGCTATCGCCTCAGCTCGCGGCAGCGTAAAGCGTTCCAGAGCCAGATTTTCCTTCACAATTTTCTTCATCTCAGCTTCCAGCGCCGTCAGATCTTCCGGCGTAAACGGCTCCTCGCGATCGAAATCATAGTAGAATCCATTTTCAATGGCCGGGCCAATCGCAAGCTTAGTTTCGGGATACAGGCGCTTCACTGCCTGCGCCAAAATATGAGCCGCCGTGTGGCGGAAAGCCAGACGGCCTTCCTCATCCTGAAAGGTCAGGATTTCAACGTCGCAGTCTTTGTCTATCATAGTGCGCAGATCAGCCTCTTCGCCGTTAATTTTTCCGGCACAGGCATTGCGGGCCAGGCCTTCGCTGATCGATTTAGCAATGTCAAGCACGCTCATGGCGCTGTCATATTCTTTTACAACGCCGTCTTTCAAAGTAATCTTCATTTGACTCCTCCTTTTATAATAAAAAATCCCGAATAAACATATTGTTTATTCGGGGGTACATACAAGTACGGTTCCACCTCGATATTTCACTTTAGGACGGCATCCGGCATACTCAGCATGTATAGGAATGCGATCCCTTTGACCGATAACGAGGTCAATCGCCTGCCTTATGTCAGCAGGGGCTCGGGAGTGGTTTTCATTATGAGCTGACCATAAAAGGCTTGCAGCCGGCGGCCTCTTTTCTCTGTCTGGCGTTCATAACTACTCGTTCCGTCTTTGCACTTTGTGTTTCATATTATACGCAGGGGGCAGAGTATTGTCAAGGTTTTATTTTATAAACGGCTTAGATGAAGGGCATTGATTTTGAACAAAGCATCGATCTCATCGAAAGCTCCATAAATACTGGATTCTGAACTGATTATATATTAAAAATTTCCATATTTTTAAGGCTTCATAAAAATGAGTTCGTATGAGCGAAAACCGAAATTTTGGAAAGAAATGCGGGCAGACAGGGCAGAATATCTCCTGCAAAGTGGGTTTATCTGATCAAGCTTTTCTGTCGCCGTATTTTGCACCATCGTCCGAAAATCGAATTGACATATTTACATATTAAAAGAGTTTTTCAGACAGAAACAAATTCGGAAAAAAAGCAAAGCCAACAACATAAAATAATTATTAATTTTATACTCGATAGGGTATGGTTAAAAGAAAAAGACATAAGTTTACACCTTATAGGGTATAATAACAACAGAAACCCTTGATTTTATACTCGCTAGGGTGTAAAATATAAATAAAAATAATATAAGGAGGCAAAATTACTATGAATAAAATTGCCGAGTTTATTAAAGCAAATAGAAAAGCAGTCGGTTTGACCCAAGAAGAGTTTGCTATGCGTTCAGGGCTTGGACTTCGCTTTATTCGGGAGTTAGAGCAGGGAAAAGAAACCGTTAGAATGGATAAAGTAAATGTTGCTCTTGCAATGTTTGACATGGAAGCAGTACCTGGCAGAAAGGATGAGAAATAATGGACGCTTTCAGAACAGCCTATGTCTATATAAGAAATATTTTTGCTGGAGAGCTTTGTGAAACGGATGAAGGATATACCTTTTCTTATGATAAGCAGTATTTGAATCGTGAAACCGTAAGCGCCGTATCGCTAACCTTACCGCTTTCCGAAGAGACATATACTTCTAAAACCTTATTTCCGTTTTTTGACGGACTGATTCCTGAAGGCTGGCTACTCGGCATTGTGAGTCGAAACTGGAAAATAGACACCAAAGATAGATTTGGTTTGCTGCTTATTGCCTGCAAGGATGGAATCGGCAATGTGAGCATAAGGGAGGAGCGCATATGAACTGTTTATGTTGTGGAAAACCACTTCGCACTGAAAATATATATGGTTGGCATAAAAGCTGTATCAAACAGTTCTTTGGAACAACAGAGCTTCCCGAAATTGCAATTGATGAAAAAACCTTAGAACTGCTTGCAACTGAAAGCACAAACAAAGGTTATACTGTTCCCGGTGTTCAGAAGAAACTATCTTTACATCTGTTTTCAGAAGAAAACAAACCAAGACTCACATTTGTGAATTATCCTACGGGATATATTTTGAAGCCGCAAGTTGCTGAATTTGAGGCATTGCCAGAGGCTGAGCATCTTGTTATGCATATGGCTGATATCGCTGGAATTTCCACCGTTCCTTATGCACTTGTTATGGGAAACGGCAGTCTTGCTTATATTACAAAAAGAGTTGATAGAGTATTCAATAAGAACAATATTCAAATGCTCGCAATGGAGGATTTTTGTCAGCTCGACTTGCGCCTGACACAGGATAAATATAGGGGTTCTTATGAGCGCTGTGCAAAAATTATTGAGCGGTATTCCTCCCGTAAGGGGTTAGATATGACCGAACTTTATTTGCGGTTGGTGTTTTCATTTATTGTCGGTAATTCCGATATGCATCTGAAGAATTTTTCCCTTATTGAGACAGAAGAAGGAAGCGGAAAATATGTTCTTTCCCCGGCATACGACCTGCTTCCGGTCAATGTTATTATGCCTGAAGACAAAGAACAATTTGCACTTACTATGAATGGCAAAAAGACGAATATCAGCAGAAAGGATTTTCTTGTATTTGCGGATAGATGCGGGATTTCATGCAGATCTGCCGAAAAGATGATTGCAATGCTTGTGTCTAAGAAAGAAAAATTTATTGCTATGTGCAAGGGCTCTCTGCTGCCGGAACATCTGAAAGATCGCTTCGCCAATCTTATTGAAGAACGAATGTGTGTATTCAAGAATTGAAGTTTAGTTAAGTACAATTCCAAAATCATACTTGACTAAATCGTAAATAACTAAAATGTAGCATTGAATATTACAATTTTAAAATTCGCACATTCGACTAAAACGGGACTCCTTGATACAATGATAGTGCAAAGGAGGTTGCGCTAGAGTATTGTGCTTTAATCTGCTCACTACAGGTAAACTCCAATCCTATCTTGCCAATATAGAAGAACCAGAACAAAAACTTTCTTTCGATTGGTAAATGAATACGCTGAGCATGAAGGTGTTGACGAGCATCTCAAGGCAACGGATCAGATGAAGTGGGTGCCGAGATAAACAATATTTGGATAATAGTATAGTATCGAATTTTTTTAGCATAAAAGCGGGGGCAGAGGAAAATAATTGGATATTTTATGAGTAGGTATAGAATTTGCATGCAAGGCATACATTGATTTTGATATAGATATGCATGCAGTCAGTACGATTGCAGGCAAGTTGCAATTCAAATTGGATGCTTATATGTACGCAATTCGGAAATTTGCGTACATATAATAGGAAAATTGAAGGACATCCTTGTACGCAAAATAGAAATTGCATACACAAATTGTAAAAAACACGCATATGACATGTACGCAATATAGGTGAGTGCGTACATGTTGAAAGCAAAATCAGTAAACGATATGTACGCGAAAAATGATTTATGATATAATAAAGATACAAAACGACCGCAAGAATCCTGGAGGGATTTCTTGCTAAGTTCAGCGAAGAATGAGCTGAACTTATGGTATAATAAGCGCAGCCAGATGTATTCCAGCTAATCAAGTACTTGTGCTGCGCTACGAGTTTGATGCAAAGCATCAAACTCCGATATTTCTATTGGATAAGAAATCCCTGTGGGGATTTCTTATCAAGTTCGCTGTAAGCGAACTTGTGCGCAGCCAGATGTATTTCGGCTGTTCAAGTACTTGTGCTGCGCTCTAAGTTTGCCAAAGGCAAACTTACGATGTCGCTATGGTATAAGAAATCCCTGTGGGGATTTCTTGTCAAGTTCGCTGTAAGCGAACTTGTGTTGAAATAAAAACGACCCAATTAACAGGAGGTTTAAAATGGCAGAAACACTCATCCAATGGTTCACAGATACGCTCGGCGGAGTCGTATCTAAAGAAATATTGGTTTTCATCATATCCATGGTCCCCATACTCGAACTGCGCGGTGGCCTCATCGCCGCACGCCTCTTTAACATCCCCTATCTGCAGGCGCTCGGCATCTGCATCGGCGGTAATCTGCTACCCACCCCGTTCATCCTGCTTCTCATCACCCCGCTTTTCAACTGGCTCAAAACAACCAGACCCTTCCGCCCACTCGTCGAAAAGCTAGAAAACCGCGCCATGGGCAAAAGTGACAAAATCAGCAAATACGAATTCTGGGGACTTGTCCTGTTCGTCGGCATTCCCCTGCCCGGCACCGGTGCCTGGACAGGCGGCCTCATCGCCTCACTGCTCGGCATCAAATTCAAAAAAGCTTTTCCCGCCATCGTGCTCGGCCTATTGCTCGCCAGCGCCATCATGAGCATTGTCACCTATGTCATCCCATGGGTCATCTCCTTGTTTTAAAAAAGGCGCACGGCGCCAAATATTCATGCAATCAGGCCACTCCGCCATCGTTCAAAAATCAAAAGGCGCTTCTTTATGAAGCGCCTTTTGCTGTCACTGCCTTTTTTATATGCTTCCGTGGTCTGCGCACGGAAGAGGGCGGAACCAAAAAACGAATCGCCCGCTGATGTGTGTGAATGTGCACAGTCTGATGCAGTCCGCCGTATTCACCGTCCAGTGTCCAGGGAATAGGCTGTGGACTGTGCAGTACAATATCCTGTGCTTTCAGATAGACAAAGCGGTCAGAAGTGAAATCCTGTGCCACCACGGCAGAAAAAATGGCGGCCAGATTGAGCGGAGCAGAAGAGGCTTTTACCAAAATGACCTCCGACAGGCCATCGATCAGACTGATATCGTGAGCGCGTACGCGAATACCGCCGATGGAGGTGGTGTTCGCCACCATGCCAAATAAAAAGTCGCCCTCCACAGTCGTATCAGCCGTTTCCACCGTAAGGTGGTAAGATTTTAAAGAAGGCAGACGCTTCATGCCCTCGAAGATATAGGCCATGCTGCCAAACATGTTTTTGCTTTCCTGCGAAGTGTCGTAGGCCACATCGGTAAAGGCGCCGAAGGCGGCTACATACGCAAAGAAGGAATCCTCGAAACCGCCGATATCGCAGGGAAGCGCGGCACCTCGCATGATATCGGCCGCAGCGGAGAGAGCCTTTTTTGAGATGTGATGGCTGGAGGCAAAATCATTCATCGTACCGGAAGGAATATAGCCTACCGGCGGACGTTTCTCAGGCGGCAGAGTCATCATAGCTCGTACTGATTCGTTCAGGGTGCCATCACCGCCGCTTACAACCAGAAGATCATAGGAGGAAGCCTGCCTGCAGATTGTCTCATAGGCATCCAGCCGGCGCTGCGTCGGATGGACAGTCAGCGCATAGCCGTGCTGTGCAAAAATATTTAGAATTTCCATCAGATCCGCCGCCAGATGCTCGCGGCCGGATTTGGGGTTGAATACAAACAATAACTTTTTCACGTTGTAATCTCCTAAAAAGAATATGTTTATCATATCAGATTTAAGATTTGATTGCAACATCTTGACTTTGATGTGCAACATTCATTATAATGAATCATTAGCCGGCGAGCCGGCAAAATAGGAGGATTCGTATGAGTTTTGTATTTGAACGTGAGCTGCCGTCAGCGCAGCACTTGAAGCAATTACTTCCGGTAGATAAAAAGGCGGCGGCTATGAGGGAGCGCCGTATCGCAATGATGAAAAAGGTGATGGAGGGGGAATATGATCGCTTGATGGTCATTGTGGGGCCCTGTTCAGCAGATAATGAAGAGGCGGTGCTGGATTATATGCACCGGCTGGCAAAGGTACAGGAAAAGGTTGCCGATAAGATTTTCATTGTGCCCAGAGTATACACCAATAAGCCCAGAACGACAGGCGAAGGATATAAAGGCATGATGCATCAGCCCGATCCCACACAAAAGCCGAATGCCTTTGAGGGGCTCAAGGCTATCCGGCATATGCATATTCGCGTGATGGAAGAGACAGGACTGGTGGCCGCAGACGAAATGCTGTATCCGGGCAATTATGCCTTTCTAGATGATGTGCTCGGCTATGTAGCCGTCGGCGCGCGGTCAGTAGAAAATCAGCAGCACCGACTGACCTGCAGCGGTCTTGACATTCCGGTGGGCATGAAAAATGGCACGGGCGGCGATGTGGATATCATGTTTAACGCCATCCGCGCTGCACAAAGCGGGCATGATTTTATATATCAGAACTGGGAGGTAGCCACGGAAGGTAATCCGTATGCCCATGCGGTGCTTCGGGGCGGTGTGGATTCCAGAGGACTGACGATCCCGAATTATCATTTCGAGGATCTTTTGCGCATTGCGCAGGAGTATCAGGCCAAGGGGCTGAGCAACCCTGCTATTATTGTCGATACGAATCACAGCAATTCAGCAAAGCATTATGAACAGCAGCCGCGCATTGCTTCCGAAGTGATGCACAGTATGAACTATGATTCGATTCTGCGCCGGATGGTGAAGGGCTTTATGATTGAAAGCTATATTGAGCCCGGCGCACAGAAGATCGATGATCATCAGATCTATGGCAAATCGATTACCGATCCCTGCTTAGGCTGGAAAGAGACTGAGCGCATGATTTACGAGATGGCAGAAAAATTCTAAGATAAAAGAATGCATCATTAAAAAACGGATTCCGCGTGTTGGGGAATCCGTTTTTTATATGCTGAGAATCATATGGTTAAAAAGTGCTTTAAATATCGCAGTAGCACCGATCATCTGCATTACAGATATAAATTTTGTGCTGCTGGATATCTTTATATTCAGGCAGAGTGCCAAGTGCATTTCGAAGAATGTATTTTCCCATCAGATTATAGGTGTCGCCTTCTGAGATTTTTCCGTTTGACAAGCGGCCGGTAATCCAGCCTCTGCGGAGCAGATCCAGCAGCCATTCCTTCTTTTGAGAGATTAAATAACGAGTCATTTCATTATTAAGGTCGGTGAGTGCCATCAGCAGATAAGACAGTGGAATGCCATTTTGGACAGCCGCCTGACCAGGGCCAAAGGAAAGAAACTGCGCTGCGAGCGGATTCAGTAATGCATCAATCCATTTGGTATTGTCAGGCTGCACAGCAGCAAGAAATCGAAGGACGCTGATACCAGTTGTTGTACATTCACCTTGGGAGCAGGAATTTGCAAAGCATGTGTTTTTCAATCGATGGAGCGTATGAGTAATCATGTTCTGCATGTCACCGTTTTCAGGATTAAAAAGAAACAGCAGGCGCAGAATTTCGAGTTCGTAGTAGTTGGCATAGAGAAGATGCGTTTTGGGCAAATACCCCTGCGCCAGCCGCAGTTTTTTGTTTTCATGGTAAGGCGGAATATAATAATGAGGATACAAATCCAGAGAATCAGGATTCACTCTTAGACGTTTTCTATATTTTAAGATATCTTCCTGAGAGGCCAGTCCGGTGAGGAAAGTCAAAACAGCCTCTTGCTTTTCAGGATTTGTGAGGGGCTCGCCGAATACTTCTTTTTTGATAAGATTTGTAAGCAGGTGGTAGCTTGCAAGATATTCGGTTTCTTTTATGAAAAATGAGTTCTGAGTAGGTTGCATCATGCCTTCTCCTTGCTTTGCAGTAAGCTAGTCACATAGGAAACAGGCACATCCATCCTCTCTGCAATCTGTTCAAAGGTCATACCGCTGTTTAAAAACCGGTTGCAGACAGCAGCCATATTTTCTCCTACTTCAATGATATGGCGGTCAGGATCGTAGAAGCGGACAACACGCTGCCCCCAGCGGTGCTCTTTTACAGGATGAACATATACAACATCAGAAATGGATAACTTCGCTATAAAACGGTCAAAGTCATCTTCTTCGAAATACATCTCAGCATTGTTACCGCCAAAGAAGATGGTATCTGAGTCAATAAATTCTTTAAATGAGTCAAGCGTCTGTAAGGCCAGACCGCCGGTCAATGTCTTGTTTGCACCGAAGTCTACCATTACATCAAGACCAAGGAGGTTTTTATAGAAAGCAACGGATTTATCGATATCGGCGACGACTAGCATAGGATTATTAAACATCATGATGATTTCTCCATAAATTCTAATTCATTTTAGCATGTAATCTTATGAAAGGAAACGGTTTGATTTTTCATAGAAATTTTTCCAACCTGATACCCATATTCTGTCAGTTCTTTTTTATATTGCAGAAAAGAATGGTCAATGGCAGTGCCGGTTATGTGGGCGATTTCGTCAAAAGTCAATGTGAAAGACGGGCTGCCATCATTCTGTACATATTTCCATAGATCGTTATATTTACTCATTTACAATATTCACCTCTGCTATAAATAATATGTCATTCAGTATATCACGAAATAAAACGGACTTAAAGAATAATTGTTTCCCATTTCGGCGAAGAATGAGCTGAACTTGTTGTATAATACAGATACAGAACGACCGCAAGAATCCCGCAGGGATTTCTTGCTAAGTTCGCTTCCAGCGAACTTATGTTGCAGCCAGATATAATTTGGTTAATCAAGCAAGAAAAGGAGGCGTCATTTATGGAATATACAAGGCTAGGAAATTCTGATCTGAACGTGTCTCGTATCTGTATGGGCTGCATGGGCTTTGGAATTCCAGAAGCAGGACAGCACAGCTGGACGCTGGATGAGAAGCATTCGAGAGATATCATTAAGCGTGGATTAGAATTG
>CANOUM010000016.1 GCA_947570515.1 uncultured Clostridia bacterium | reverse complement strand
AAAGAGATGAACACAAACACTTACAGGATAGTCTGGCTATCATACGAAGTAATATCGAGCGGTATGAGAAAAGGACAGAAGAGGTAAAAAAAGAAGTAGAAGACCTGAATGACAAGCTCACGCCCAGAGACCGGGAGCTGAATAGCCAGATGTTTATTCAGCTTTCGATTAGCAGTGCCATTTTGGATCATGTGGAGAATTCGCTTAGGAAAAATAAAGCAGCCGAGGATAAACCCTATTTTGGAAGGATTGATTATCAGGAAACGAAGACGGGACTTGAGGAGAGTCTGTATATTGGTAAAAACGGCATCCAAACGCCGGAGGATGATATTGTAGTCGTGGATTGGCGCGCGCCGGTGTCGACTGTATATTATGAAAATGAAAAGGGACCGGGAGCCTATCAGGTACCGGAGGCTGCAAAAGTTGAAATCGATCTTGCTCTGAAGAGAACCTTTGACATCGAGGGCGGACAGCTGAACGGGTATTATGATAGCGATATTGCATCTAATGATCAGCTTTTGGTTAAATATCTGGCCAAGAATAAGGATGTGGTGCTGGGTGATATCATTGCCACGATTCAAAAGGAGCAGAATCAGATCATCCGGGATACGCCGTTTAAGAGTATGATCGTACAGGGCGTGGCCGGGAGCGGCAAAACGACAGTGGCGATGCATCGCATTTCCCATATTTTATATAACTATGAAAAAAGATATGCCCCGGAGGATTTTTGTATTATAGGAAGCAACGACATGCTGCTTTCGTACATTACCAGCGGACTGCCAGAGCTGGATGTTCGCAATGTTAAACAGCGCCGGATGGATGAATTCCTGCAGGATCAGTTATACGAGGACTGGAAGAAAAAATACAGGCTTATTCCGGCCCAGCCGGAGCATTCGTGGAAATGCCGCATGCACTATGTGCTGGTGCTGGATCAATATTTGCGGCAGGTGTGGCATAAGCTTTTGAAGCCGCGCAGCGTGCGTGATCCGGAGCTGGGGGAGATTCTGAGCCGTGAACAGATGTATCAGCTGCTGCAATACCGGCGTGATTGGTCATTGCAGCGGGTGGAGGTACTGCTGAACGAGACGCTGCAGCGCCGCATTCGGTTTTTGACAGATTATAAGGCGGACGATGATGAATATCAGTATTGGCGTGCTTTGCGCAAGAAGAAGTTAAAGGAATATAAGCAGTATTTTAAGCCGACCAGGGAGTGGTTTGGCGTGCTGGAGACATATGAACGCTTTGTAGGGTTGTATGCGCAGAAGCAGGGGATTGATGCTTCGGCTGTGCTGGCTAATTTGGCAAAGGGCAGGCTGGATGTGTATGATCTGGCGGCCCTGACGGTTGTGCGACGCTGGATCAGTGAGGATATGCCTCCCAATACGTTTGGGCAGATCATTGTGGATGAGGCGCAGGATTTTGGCGAGATGATATACTATGTGCTGAAACGTCTGCAGCCGGGCTGTTACTTTACGATCATGGGAGATGTTTCTCAGAATATTCATTATGAAATGGGTATGAACGAATGGGAGGCGCTGCGTGAGCATGTGTTTAATGAAAAGGCCGATAGTTTTCAGATCCTGGCCAAAAGCTATCGGAATACGATCGAGATATCGGAGTATGCAGGACGCGTACTTGAAAAGGCATCTGCCGGTGCGTATAAAATTGATCCTGTAATCCGGCATGGAAGCCCCGTGGCTGCGTATCAGATGGAAGAAAAAGATCTATTGCCGCAGGCGGCAAAATTGATCGAGGAAATCCGGAGCCGGGGATATCGTACCATTGCGGTTGTGTGCCGCGAACAGGAGGAAGCGGATGAGCTGCATAGGGCGCTGGCTGAAAGTATTGGAAGCGAGGACGGAGGCTTTCAGCAGGGGCTGATGATTTTGCCGATAGATCTGACGAAGGGACTGGAGTTTGACGCGGTCATTTTGTGGAAGCCTGACGAAGCGCATTATGGCAATACGCCGAAGGAGGCAAAACTGCTTTATGTTGCGATCACCCGTGCGCTGCACGAACTGCATCTGCTTAGCAGTGAGCCCTTTACCAGTCTATTAGATTAGAATAATAAAATAGAGCTGAACATAAGTTTTGAACTTATGTTCAGCTCTGCTGCATTGTAGGGGAAACTGCGTCACGTCACCACTTAGATACAAATACTTTAGGATTTGTTTACTGGATTTTTTTGCGAAGGAAGGGTATAATGATCATCAGATAGTATAAATGAAACTAAATGTGAAAAACAAGAAAGAGGGATGGGACTTGAAAAACGCAGAGACATTGCTAGACAAATGGAGTGAGCTGGAGTGCGAAGCAAATGATGCTATCGTCCTATATGATATGGGCTATCGCGATGAACAGCGGCTTATCTTTCAAAAGATATGGGGTATTTTTAAAAGAGAATTTGCGCTGTATGAGAAGAGACAGGTGATCGGAGATGCCTATCAGGAAACGATGAGTATGATGCTCAATCGGTTATATTTAGACATATGTGACCGGGGGAATCCGCAGGAGCTGTGGGATTTTTGCTGGGAAGTATGCCGGATTTTTAATCCGCATGAATTATGGCTGGAGGATTATGTGGGATGTATCGGCATGCTGATGCAGCAAAAAGGCTGGCATGAGGAGTGCGATGAATGGTTTAGCAAGTATCATGCGCTTGAGCCGGAGCAGCCGGTATATATGGCCAGATGGGCCATGTGCTTTTTTCACCGCGGAAATGCGGAGAAAGCCCGTGAGCTGCTGGATGAGATTTTGAATCAAAATCCGGAATGTGACGCTATCTATCTTAATTTTTATTTCATAGCCTGGAAATTATATGAAAAAATGGGCGAAACCGTCAAAGCAGAAATTTGTAAGCAGAAAATCATAGATCTGGATGAATATTTGCTGGAGGATGCGGACGCAATCTTTAGTGACGGACATCTCCTGTAACCAGATAATCAATGGAGACATTAAAAAAGTCAGCAAGTGCTTTTAGCATAAAGCAGTCCGGATTGCGGGCATCCTGCTCATAGGAGGCGTATGTAGTGCGGGCGATATGCAGCGCGTCAGCGACCTGCTGCTGATTCAATTTGCGGTCGTGACGGAGCTTGGCAAGCCTTCCGCCCAAAGTATTTTTTAGGGGTTTCATATGAAAGACCCTCTCTTTCCTGTGTAATTTTAACGGAACGTTTCAGTCATTTTAGCATAAAACAAACTAAAAGACAGGAAATGACACAAAACGAGTAAAATAAAAATATTGTGATTTTTTAGCGGCGGCGATGGCAGCGGTCGGCGCTGCAGCGAACAGGCTTGCGGTGGGAAAATCTTTGTTTTAATTTAAAGGCGCTGTATAAAAAAGTAAGAGCAGCGCTGCAGAGCAGGGCTGAAATCCAGGCATAGCAGATAAAGAGGGAGATGAAAAACAGCAGAAGGCCCGCGCATAGCAGAAGCGGCCAGATGCGGCGGGAAAAAAGAGACTCAGCCCGGCTGATAAAAGGTTCGCATACAATGACAACAGAAAAACAGATCACACTGAAAAATATTCCCTGAAAATACATCTTATCCTCCAATCTTCGGTTGTAACGAGTGTAACGAGACATGAGTTTACAGGATTTTTAAAGCTGCTAATAGGATATGCAGCACAAACATGAAAAGTGCGTCAAAAGCTTTACACAATGCGGGCTGCATGATATAATTTGGAATGCAAATGATGAACGAGACTAAGCGGATGGCTTGGATCAAAAATGAGGAGGTACAGCATGTCTGTCAGACGGGTATACGTGGAAAAAAAGCCTGGGTTTCGTGTGGAGGCCACAGGATTATTAAAGGACTTAAAAGATAATCTGTACATGAAACAGCTGGAGGAAGTGCGTATTCTGCATCGGTATGATGTGGAGAATCTTTCTGAGGAGGTCTATAGGCAGGCAATCGAGCGGATTCTTTCAGAGGCTCCGGTGGATGAGGTATATGAAGAAGATATGCCGGAAAATACGGAAGGATGCTTTGTATTTGCCGTGGAGTATTTGCCGGGACAGTATGATCAGAGAGCGGATTCAGCAGAGCAGTGTATCCGTATTTTGAAGGCAAGTGAGGAGCCGGTAGTCGCCTGCGCAAAGATATATGTATTAAAAGGAGCTTTGTCAGAGGCAGAGCAGCAGAAGATTAAGAATTATTGCATCAATGCTGTGGATTCCAGAGAAGCCATGCTTGACAAGCCGGCTACGCTTACCATGGAGTATGCCCTGCCGGATCATGTTGAAGTGCTGGAAGGGTTTATTTCTCAAAGTGAAGAGCAAATCGAAGAGATGCTGAAAACATTGGGACTTGCTATGAGCAAGGCTGATCTTTTACATACGCAAAAATATTTCCGCGATGTGGAAAAGAGAGAGCCTACCATCACAGAAATCCGTGTGCTGGATACCTATTGGTCAGATCACTGCCGTCACACGACGTTCGCTACCGTGATTGAAAACGTGCAGATTGAGGATAGTCCTTTGACGCGTCCGATTCAGCAGGCATATGAACAGTATAAAGCAGGGAAAAAGGCACTGGGCCGCGAGAATAAGCCCGAATGCCTGATGGATATTGCCCTGATGGCTATGAGAGAGCTTAAGGCTGCCGGAAAGCTGGAGGATCAGGAAAGATCAGACGAGATTAACGCTTGCAGCATTGTAATCCCTGTAGATGTAAACGGCCACGAAGAAGAATGGCTGTTGATGTTTAAAAATGAAACCCATAATCATCCAACGGAGATTGAGCCCTTTGGCGGCGCGGCAACCTGTCTCGGCGGCGCCATCCGTGATCCGCTGAGCGGCCGTTCCTATGTGTATCAGGCCATGAGAATCACAGGCGGCGCAGATCCGACGGCCGCAGTAAAGGATACGATCAGCGGAAAGCTGCCGCAGCGCAAAATTGGCCGCGAGGCGGCAAAAGGCTATAGTTCCTATGGAAATCAGATTGGCCTTTCCACCGGATATGTAAAAGAGATCTATCATCCCGGTTATACAGCGAAACACATGGAACTGGGAGCAGTGATGGCGGCAGCGCCAAGAAGCAATGTCATTCGCGAAAAGGCAGAGCCGGGAGATATTATCATTCTTTTGGGCGGCCGTACCGGACGGGATGGCTGCGGCGGTGCAACGGGATCATCAAAGGCTCATACCGAAGAATCCATTCATACCTGCGGCGCTGAGGTGCAGAAGGGAAATCCGCCCACCGAAAGAAAGCTGCAGAGATTATTCAGAAATCCGAAAGCCAGTCATCTGATTAAAATATGTAACGATTTTGGCGCCGGCGGCGTATGCGTGGCCATCGGAGAACTTGCGCCCGGCCTTAATATCAATTTGGATTTGGTGCCTAAGAAATATGCAGGGCTTGATGGTACGGAGCTCGCAATTTCCGAATCGCAGGAGCGTATGGCGGTTGTGGTAGAGGCGAAGGATGAAGCAGAGTTTATGCGCTATGCGGCAGAGGAGAATCTGGAAGCAACGGTGGTCGCTCAGGTGACAGAGCAGGCCAGATTGGTGCTGCACTGGCATGGACAAACGATTGTGGATATGAGCCGTGAATTTTTGGATACGAATGGCGCGCCCAGTTATACAAAGGTAATCACAGCGGCACCGGCGGAGACAATGCCGGAGAGCCTTCCGGAAACAGCAGCGCAAAAGCATAGTTTTGCAGATCAGGTCAAAACAGTGATGTCAGATCTGGCTGTATGCAGCCAAAAAGGTCTGGTGGAGATGTTTGATTCGTCTATCGGATCTTCAACAGTGCTGATGCCGTTTGGCGGAAAAAGACAGATGACGCCCATCCAGACAATGGCGGCTAAGATTCCGGTAGAGAATGGGGAGACCAAAACAGCCTCTCTGATGGCATATGGATATGATCCGTATGTTTCTTCGTGGAGTCCGTTCCATGGCGCTATGTATGCAGTGATGGAATCCGTCGCTAAGATTGTAGCGGTTGGCGGAAATTATAAAAAGATTCGTTTCACCTTCCAAGAATTTTTTGAACGGATGACAAATGATTATAGCCGCTGGGGTAAGCCGTTTGCCGCTCTTTTGGGAGCCTATAAAGCACAGATGGAGTTGGGGCTTCCTTCCATCGGAGGAAAGGATTCCATGTCGGGCAGCTTTAACGAAATTGATGTGCCGCCTACATTGGTATCACTGGCTGTAGACACGATTACTACAGACGAAGTCATCAGTCCGGAGTTTAAAAAGGCAGGTCATCAGGCAGTGCTTTTAAGTGCAGAGCTGGGTGAGGATAAAACAATCAAGTTTGATAGAATGACGGCTCTGTATGATCAGGTGCTTGCTGCCATGAAACGCGGAGAGGTGTATGCCGCATATGCTGTAACGGCCGGAGGTGTGATTGAGGCTGTTACGAAGATGGCAATGGGAAATGGATTTGGATTTGCTTTCAATGAAGAAGCCAGAAGCATTTTGGCAGAGGCGCCGGTATATGGCAGTCTGGTCGTTGAGACGACAGATGAGGTGCTGTTAAAAGAGGGGACTGTATTAGGAACAGTGAATGCAGAACCTGCCTTTACACTGGGTGATGAGATAATCAGTTTGGCTGAGGTGGAACAGGCCTATACAGCGCCGCTGGAAAAGGTATATAAGACACAGGTATCATCTGAAGAAGGAGCAGGAGAGGCTGAGCTGTTTGCTGTGCAGAATAAAAAGGTGTATACAGGAAATCTGCAGGCGGCAAAGCCCAGAGTATTTATTCCGGTATTTCCGGGAACGAACTGTGAATATGATACAGCAAGAGCCTTTACGATGGCAGGCGCTGAACCGGATGTATTTGTATTTCGTAATTTAACGCCGCAGGATATTGAAGAATCGACTCAGCAGATGGTGCAGAGGCTGAAACAGGCGCAGATTCTGATGCTGAGCGGAGGATTCTCAGCGGGAGATGAACCGGAGGGATCCGGCAAATTTATGGCTACGGTATTTTCAAATGAAAAGGTGCGTCAGGCAACCATGGAGATGCTGCAGCAGCGCGATGGTCTGGCGCTGGGAATTTGTAATGGTTTCCAGGCGCTGATCAAACTGGGTCTGGTGCCGTATGGTGAAATACGGCCGTTAACGGCAGAGGCGCCTACCCTTACTTACAATACGATTGGACGTCATGTTTCTTGTATGGTGCGTACGCGTGTGACTTCTAACTTGTCTCCGTGGCTTAGCAGTAGTGAGGCCGGCGATGTGCATACGATTGCTATTTCTCATGGAGAAGGGCGCTTTGTAGCTTCTGAAGAGATGCTGCAGCAGCTGGCGCGTCAGGGACAGATCGCTACGCAGTATGTGGATACGCAGGCGCAGCCGACAATGGATATTGCCTATAATCCTAACGGTTCCATGTGGGGGATTGAGGGTATTACATCTCCCGACGGCAGAGTATTAGGCAAGATGGGGCATTCAGAGCGTATTGGCGAAAATGTGGCCAAAAATATACCCGGGACGAAGGAGCAGCAGATCTTCCGGAACGGAGTTCGGTATTTCTTATAAATCAGGAGGAATTGTATGACAGTCGCAGAAAAAATAGCCTGCCTTCGTCAGATTATGGCAGAGAAGAATGTAGATACGTATATTGTGTTATCTTCCGACGCGCATCAAAGTGAGTATGTAGGCGGTTACTGGAAAGCAAGAGCGTATATCAGCGGATTTACCGGCTCTGCCGGAACGGTGGTTATTACCAGAGATCAAGCGGCATGCTGGGTGGACGGCCGGTATTTTCTGCAGGGAGCAGAGCAGCTTTCCGGTACGGAAATTCAAATGATGAAAATGGGTGAGCCGGGCGTGCCGACCTATGAGGAGTGGGCTATTGAACACACGCCGGAGAAAGGTGTGATCGGTATTGACGGCCGTACGATCGGATGCGCGCAGGTAGAAACTCTGCAGCCTCGTTTAGCTAAGAAACAGCTTACATTGTCTTGTCAGGAAGATTTGATCGGTATGATATGGACGGATCGTCCCAGCTTGCCGATGGATCCGATTTTTGATCTGCCGGTAGAATTTGCCGGCGAGAGCCGGAGCGAAAAGATAGCGCGCCTGCGCAGACATATGACAGAACTGGAGGCGGAGTATTATTTGCTGGCATCGCTGGAAGATTCGGCTTGGCTGCTTAATTTCCGAGGATATGATATCAGCGGAACGCCTGTGGCGTATGCATATACGCTGGTGGGTATGGAAAAAACGGTTCTGTTTATTGAGGAAGCCAAGGTGCCGGAGGAGATGCGGCAGCTACTGGCACAGGATCAGATTGAGGTATGTCCCTATGGGGAGCTGCCGGAGTATTTGCAGAGTCTTCCAAAGAGCACAGTGGCCTGTGATGCGAAACTGATTAATCAGCTGCTGATGGAGAGCATTCCGAGCGATTGGAAGATTGTAAAAGAAAATGATGCTGTGATTCAAATGAAAGCAGTTAAAAATGAAATAGAACGTGAAAACATCCGAAAGGCACATGTAAAGGATGGTGCGGTGATGGTGCGCATGCTGAAGTGGCTGAAAGAAACCGTACAAAAGGAAACGATTGACGAAGTAGAGGCAGCGCAGTATCTTGATCAGATGCGGTGTGAGCAGGAAAATGGCTTAGGAATCAGCTTTGGTACGATTGCAGGCTATGGACCTAATGGAGCGATTGTGCATTACAGCCCTCAGAAGGAGACCTGCGCAAAGCTGAAACCGGAGGGATTTCTGCTTCTGGATTCGGGTGCGCAGTACAAAGAAGGAACGACCGATATTACGCGTACGATTGCGCTGGGGGCGCTCACGGATGAGATGAAGCGCGCCTATACTCTGGTGCTCAAGGGTCATTTGGCGCTGGGGCATGCGGTATTTCATGAAGGGGCTACCGGTACACATTTGGATGTGCTGGCCAGAACGCCGCTTTGGGAGCATGGCATGGATTACAAGCATGGAACGGGGCATGGTGTTGGTTTTGTGCTGGGAGTACACGAAGGACCGCACAGCATTTCTTCCGGAATCAATACAACGAAGCTGGTACCGGGGATGTTGGTCTCTAATGAGCCGGGTTATTATGAAACGGATCAATTCGGCGTGCGGATTGAAAATCTGGTCATGGTAAAAGAAAAAGAAAAGACGCAATGGGGACAGTTTTATGAGATGGAAACCGTAACGCTGTGTCCCTATGAAAGAGAGGCCATTGATAAGAGCTTGCTTACCGAGAAGGAGCGGGAGCAGGTCAATGCTTATCATGAGCGTGTATATCAGACTTTAGCGCCGCTGCTTGACGGAGAGACTAAAGCGTTTTTGAGGGAGCAGACGAAGGCGATTTGAAGAAAAAGAGAGAAGTTTCTCTTTTAGCAGGAGGACGGGCATGAAACGGGTGCGGTATTTGCTGCGCGTGATACACGAGTGCAGAATGCAGCAGTTTTGGCAGGCTGTAGGCAAGGTCTGCAGAAGAACGGGCAGATCGAAGCTTAGAGTGGCGGGAGACATGTTTCGCTGTGCGCTTCGATATGGGGCAGGATATCATGATTATGTGATCTATGAGTTTGAGCATATCAAGCGGCAAGAGCGAAAGACCTATTTGACAAGGATTCAAAATAAAAAGCTGATCAGTCTGGTAAACAATACAAAATATGTGATGGTTTTTGAAGATAAGGCAAGATTTTCCCGGTGTTTTTCTGATTATCTGGGCAGAAACTTTTTGCTCATGGAGGATGCGTCAGAAGAAGAGATTGAGGCCTTTTTGAGAGATCAGAAAGTTGTATTTGCAAAATCCAGAGAAGGCGGCCGATATATGGAGCGTCTGGTGATAAGTGAATTTGAAACCGTGCATAAGCTGGTGCATTATGTCATGAATCCGATAAAAAATTTTACGGTATTAGAAGCGCAGGTACAACAGCATGAAGTGATTGCACGTCTGTATCCTTGCGGAGTGAATTGCCTGCGTATTGTAACGCTGATTGATGACAGTGCAGTACCGCATTGTTTATATGCCGTGCTAAAAATGGGAAATTCGGGGCGCTGGACCGATAGCCGCCGGGAGGATAGTATGGTCTGTCCGATAGATCTGGAAACCGGCTGTTTAAAAGGAAAGGCCTATACACCGGATATGCAGAGCCATGAGCAGCATCCGTATACGGGAGTCAAATTTAAAGACTATGCGCTTCCTTATATTTCTGAAGCGATTGCGCTGGCAAAAGAGGTTAGCTTGGTTGTGCCGCAGATGAGATATATGGGGTGGAATATTGCATTAACACAAACGGGCCCTGTTTTGATGGAAGGGGTGCCTTATCCGGAATATGATTATGGACAGCTTCCTGAATTTACAGAAAAGCATATAGGACTTCTGTCTCAGATTCAGAAATACGTAAAAGAAATGTAAAAGAGAGATGACCTGACTGCATAGCTGCAATCAGGTCATTTTTGATTGTTTATACACAAAGAGAGATGTCAAGCGATCCAAATCCCCATTGTTCATTGGGATATTGTATATCAAGCCTGCGGGTTGCACAGCGTACGAGTTCAGCCTGTATGGTGAGAGTGTTGGTTTCGAGCTGATTTCCCTGTACGACATTGCGCTGCAAAATGAGTGCCGCGGCGCCGGAGGTGAGTGCCGCGGCAGCACTAGTGCCAGAGATGGTACGATAAGAATCGCCGGAAGGACCATAGATACCAACAGCAGGTGCTACAAGTGTGGGGCGTGGGTTTCCATAGCGATTGGGACCGCGGCCGGAATTTTCATATATGCTATGATTAAGCGGCTGATACCCACCTATCGTTAACACATTTGGCTGCGTGCCGGGGCTGGTGACGGTGCCATTTGGCTGCGGCCGGAGAAAACGGGTTTCAGGAAGGCCAAAGTTTTGGATTGGAAGCCAGATATTATAGTTGCCGGTGATGATGGTATCTCCATATACATGAAGCCTCCAAATCCCGGGTGTTGGGGTGTCGATGCGAACATAAGCAGACGGACATCCCTGATTATAATAGCGAATAGAAACGCGGGAGGTTTCACGCGGCAGCTGATATTGATTCAGGCGAACTGCGGAGCGCGGCAATCGTTCTACAATGCCGCCGACCGGTGAATCAAGGGACAGGCTGAAAAGATCAGGACTATATCCCCAAATATTAAGTAGTACAGAAGACTCTCCTTCCGCTATAAAAAATTCAACGATATCATCGTCAGAAAGACGGCCGGAATAATGCTTGCCTGCGCTTGCTTCATTGCCGGCGGGAGTGACAACGCATACGCCGGGCGCATATGCCAGACGGCCAAGATAAGAAGAAAGAGGGTCGTTGCTTTCATGAGATCCCAGATTGGTGGCAAATGGCAGCAGGATAACAAGAGGGCGGTTTAATTCGCCGGCCTTATCGAGCAGATATTGTATGCCCAATGTGATATCTGCAGCGCTGTATGCATCAGCGGAAGAGGAAATCCCGTAAAACTGCCGCAGATTATTTTTGGCAGGCCGAAGCTTCACGCACAGCAAATCACTGCCAAAGGCAGCGCCTGAAAACCCGGTTTCGGGATCCGGTTGTCCTGCAGCAATGCCGGCAAGATAAGTGCCATGTCCGTTGAGGTCTGTGAGAGGAAGCGGAGTATCGTTATCCAGAGCTGCCTGGATTTCATCACGGGTATAGATCCGATTTTGTGTTTGATCCCAGACACCTTCCAGAATGGTTTGATTGCCGGCACGAAGAAAAGCAGGATGACGATATGCAATACCGGTGTCGAGGATGCCAATTAAGACGCCGGAGCCATCCAGCGGATTCAGAGGACGCCTGGTCACAGGTCCGATACCGGTGACTTCCAGCGCAAGCTGGTTAGAAAATATCTGGTTCATATTGACGGCTGCCAGACCGTAGAGAATAGGAATCTGCCGCTGGCTAAAAAAAGAATAGCTGCTGGCGGGATCGCTTCCGGGCGGAAGCCTGTAGAAATTTAGATATTGACCGGTGCCGAGATTGATGCGGCACTGGCTTTCGAAACCTGGCGTATTGGCGTCGGTGATCAGATCCAGATAGTTTTCATCGGTGATCAGGTCTGCGCAGGATTCGGGCGCTTGTGCAAAGGCCGTAATGGCGGCGGGCAGCTCATTATAGTTTTGAACAGCAGCCTCAAATGCGCGCGCAAAGCACAGCGTTCCATATCCAAAATCGGGATTAGGATACGAAAAAGCCGGATTTCGCTGAGCCCCTTTGAGGAGATATGCCTTTAGGCGCTGGCCGTAAAGGAAAGGGTCATGCCCGCGTACGATGCCCCATTCCATGAGAAGTGCGGCACAGCCGCAAACAAAGGGAGCGGCCATGCTGGTACCGGAAAGCGTTTGATATCCGCCGCCAGGCCAGCAGGAGGTGATGTTGACACCGGGAGCGGCGAGATCCGGTTTGATGGCGTTATCAGTGCGTGTATAGCCTCGGCCGGAAAAATCGGCAATGGCATTGGTAGCGGTGTTATAGGCGGCGACGCTGATAGGGCGAAAAGTAGTAGAGGGAAGGGTAATGGTGACAGATTCTTCTGGTATGAGAAAGTAAGTTTGACCGCGCTGAGCTTCAGAGGCTGTCATCCATATATTGCAGCGGCCGTCTACGATTTGACCGCTCTGTAGTGTGAGTGTCCAGATACCGGCATCCATAGGGGAGCCAAGAAGCTCAATCAGGATGGAAGAAGAAGCGGTATAGGGGGAGGGAGGGCTATTATAGACGGCTATTTCAGTTGCCTGCAGGCGGCCGTGAAATACAAAGCCTCCGGTAAAGATCTGTCCGGTAGTACTGCCGTTGGGGGAAGTGATACCGATGGTAAGCTCGTCAGACAAGTTCTTCCAAAGCTGTAGAGATAGGGAGTTTTGTAAAGGCCCAACACGAAATTCAAGGGTTTGAGTCTGACGAGTGGAGAGTACGGGGGCAGCGTGAAAACGGGCATTGCCTTGATTGCCTGCGGCTACGATTATGCTGGTCAGTCCTCGAGTGGACATATCGTCTATGTAAGTTTCGAAGAGAGAAAAGCCGTCATGGCCGCCGTCATTGGTGCCGAGGCTCATGTTGATGGCCAGGGGGCGGCCTGCAGTGGAGGCCACCTGAGTGACAAACTGCAGGGCGCGCATTAGGGAAGTGGTTTTGGAAAACCCATAGCCGTCGCTGTTGGCTAATTTGACAATTAAAAGATCGGCCTTCGGGGCAGCGCCGACATAGCGGCCGTTCGAAGCCCGTCCATTTCCTGCGGCAATGCCGGCCACATGGGTACCATGCCCCAGCGTATCACGGGAGGGGACGAGGGAAGGGTCAGAAAGAGCTTCGTTGATCATCTGTTGTGTATATAGACTTCCGGTGCGAAAGCCGGGAGGAGGAGGCTGAGTGCCGCCGGTTTGATCCCAGAGATATAGAATACGGCTGCTTCCGTCAGGAGAAATAAAATCAGGGTGCGCATAATCGATGCCTGAGTCGAGAATAGCAATGAGTGTGCCTTCGCCGTAAAGCTCGATGCCGGAGAGACTGCGTGTGGGTTCGATGCAAGCATCAAGAAGCTGAGCGTCTAAATTAAGAATAAGACCTTTAGGCTTTTCGAGATATTCGATTTCAGTGAAATGAAGAGCAGCATCGATCTGACCCGCATTAAGTTCCATAATGGCATATTGCTCTGTCAGGATTTCCGGGGGCGGAGCGCCGAGCTGCTCGGCAACACGGGCAAGATCACCATGATACCGTACGATAATTTCCCATGTTTTAGCAGAGGGGTCATACCCAACTCTGAGTGTCTGTGATTCATCGAGTTCAGTTTCGGTTAGAGAGAGGGCCATGCTTAGATCGGTGTCAAGTTGAGCCATTGCAGCGATCTCCTTGTAATTATGTTGATAAAGTATATGCGCTGCAGAAGATTTTTTATGAAAAATTCAGGTTGACAGGTGACAAGACAGCTCCTATAATAACACTAATGGTGACGGAGTCACACAGCAGTCTTGGAGGGGGAAGAGAAATATGACGCAGCAGGAGCAGCTGCTTTTGGCCGCAGAGCGAGCCAGAAAACGACTGCGCCAGGGAATCGGAACCCAGAGCGAGCGTTTAGTACATAGTACGTTAAAATATTTTTTAGAGCCGGATGAAAGCTGTCATGAGGTAAAAATTGGTTCTTATGTAGCCGATATTTTTCAGAGGGACTGCGGACGTATTATAGAGATTCAGACCAGGGGCTTTGATCGGTTAAGAAGCAAGCTGGAAAGCTTTTTGGAAGAATATCAGGTTACGGTCGTGCATCCGGTCATTCGGGAAAAGTACCTTTGCTGGGTCAATCCGGATACGGGCGAGATCATTTCCCGGAGACGTTCACCCAGAAAGGGGAGTGCCGTTGATATTTTACCGGAAATTTACTGCCTGCCTAAGCTGCAAAATCACCCTAATCTCAGTTTTATGGCATTTGTACTGGATGTGGAAGAATACCGCATGCTGGACGGATGGGATCAGAAGAAGAAAAGAGGGTCGCATCGAATGGAGCGTCTGCCGCTGGCGGTTAACGAACTGGTGTCATTAAAAAAAACGGAGGATTATGCGGCTCTTTTGCCGGAGCTTCCGGCAGAGTTTACCAGAAAGGAATTAGCGCAGGCAGCACGGTTATCCGCAGGGGCAACCTCACGTGCCGTAAGGGTATGGGAGCGGGCAGGCGCCATCTGTCAATGCGGAAAAAGAGGTCGGCAGTATATTTATCAGCGAGAGGCATAGAAGTGCTATCGCAAATGGAGGAAAACAATGTTTACAGATCAGAACATGACATTATTAACAGATCTTTATCAGCTCACAATGATGCAAGGATATTATAAGTATGGAAAAAAAGATAAAACGGCCGTATTTGACCTGTTTTTCCGAGAGAATCCATTCCATGCTGCTTTTTCCGTTACGGCTGGACTGGATCAGCTGATTGATTATATAGAGGGACTTCATTTTACGGATGAAGACATTGCCTATCTGGAAAGTACGCATATATTTGAAAAGGAGTTTTTGGAGTATCTGCGGGATTTTCATTTTACAGGAGAGATATATGCCATTCCGGAAGGCAGTATTGTATTTCCGGGGGAGCCTCTGGTGCGTGTAAAGGCGCCTATCATTGAAGCGCAGATGATTGAAACTACAATTTTGTGCCTGATCAATCATCAGAGTTTGATTGCAACAAAGGCGGTGCGTGTTAATTGGGCGGCAAAAGGAGATCCGGTGATGGAGTTTGGACTGCGCCGGGCGCAGGGACCGGATGCCGGTACGCTGGGAGCCAGAGCAGCGGTCATTGGTGGCTGTGTAGGCACCTCGAATGTATTGTGCGCGCAGCTGTTTGATGTGGCTCCCAAAGGAACGCATGCACATAGCTGGGTGATGAGCTTTGATACAGAAATCGAAGCCTTTAGGGCGTATGCAAAATTGTTCCCGGATATGTGTATTTTGTTGGTTGATACGTATGATACGCTGGGCTCCGGTGTGCCGAATGCTATTCAGGTATTTAAAGAAATGCAGGCAGCAGGGATCTCCTCTAAATTGTATGGAATTCGCTTGGATAGCGGAGACCTGGCCTACCTTTCTAAAGAAGCGCGCAAGATGCTGGATGATGCCGGATTTAAAGATGCTATTATCTCAGCTTCCAGTGATCTGGATGAATATTTGGTGCGTGATCTTAAGCTGCAGGGAGCACAAATTAGTCTGTGGGGAATTGGAACGAAATTGATTACGGCACAGGATAATCCTTCGTTTGGCGGGGTGTATAAGCTTTCAGCAGAAGGAACAGAAACAGGAGAATTGAAAGCGAAAATTAAGCTTTCTGATAATCCTGCAAAGGTGACCAATCCCTGGTATAAGAAGATCTTGAGAATTTATGATAAAGCGACCGGAAAGCTGAAGGCAGATTTGATTACGCTCGAAGAGGAGATCTATAACGAAGAAGAGGAGCTTACAATTTTTGACCCTACAAACACATGGAAAAGAATGACGTTTAAAGCGGGCAGCTATTATCTTCGGGAAATGTTAGAGCCGATATTTATAGATGGTAAGTGTGTATACGAGAGGCCCAGTGTCAATGAAATCCGAAGCTATTGCCAGCAGGAGCTGGAAACGCTGTGGCCGGAAAGCAGAAGGCTGGTAAATGCACAGACGATACCGGTGGATTTGTCCAAGCCGTTATATGATCTGAAACAGAGCATGCTGCATCAGTATGGAAAAGAGTAAATCGAAAAGTAAAAAAGATAGCCGGAGAGAAGTCTCTGGCTATCTTTTTTATTCCAGTTAAAGCTTTTGTTTTGTTGCCTTTACCAGCAGCATCATGGGGCGGCGGAGTTCATCTTTCATTCCGGGGAGATCCATCATCTCTTCAGAGGGCATAGCTTCTTCTACCGTCTCTAAGGTAAATCCATTATGTAACAGTCCCATCAGGATTTGTGTGAGCGTATGATGCTGTTTGACAATATCACATCCCAGAAAATGAGTATGGCGTTTCCCGGATATAAAATAATTGTCAACCGGCCAGTACAGGGGACTTTGATCCTTTGA
>CANOUM010000015.1 GCA_947570515.1 uncultured Clostridia bacterium | reverse complement strand
GCTGTAAAGGCAGGCAAAAAACTCACAGCCGGCAGCAAGGTATATGCGAATAACCGCAATAAAATGCTGATGATGGTGCAGATTGGTACGGAGGATTTGGAAAAGGGCCTGAACATTTTAGGCGCGCACATTGATTCCCCGCGTTTGGATCTGAAACCTAATCCGTTGTATGAGGACAGCGGTTTTGCAATGCTGAAAACACATTATTATGGTGGTATCAAAAAATTCCAGTGGGTGACTATGCCGCTTGCACTTCATGGTATTGTTGCTAAAAAGGATGGCACAACTGTGAAGATCTGTATCGGTGAGGATGCCGGTGATCCGGTATTCGGTATTTCCGATATTTTGCCGCATTTGGCGAAAGATCAGCGTTCTAAGAATATCAACGAAGCATTTACCGGAGAGGATTTGAATATCACATTTGGCAGCACAGCTGCCGAAGGAGCAGAGGGTGAAAAGGATCTGTTCAAAAAGAATGTGCTGGATATCCTGAAGGACAAATATGATATTGAAGAGGCTGATTTTCAATCCGCAGAGATTGAAGTAGTGCCGGCAGGCCCTGCCCGCGATCTGGGTATCGACCGGAGCATGGTATATGCATATGGCCATGATGATAGAATCTGTGCCTATACATCTATTATGGCACAGCTGGATCTGGCGCAGGAAGAGGCGAAAAAGACATATGTGACGCTGCTTGTTGATAAAGAAGAGATCGGAAGCGTAGGTGCGACGGGTATGCACTCGAAATTCTTTGAGAACTGCATGGCCGAGATCATGGAGCTGTGCGGCGGTTATAACGAGCTGAAGCTGCGGCGCTGTTTGTCAGCATCCAAGATGCTTTCGTCTGATGTGAGCGCAGGATTTGATCCGAATTATGCAAATGTGCATGAGAAGAACAATGCACCGTTCTTCCATTACGGTCCGGTACTTCACAAATATACGGGAAGCGGCGGCAAGAGCGGTTCTAATGATGCAACAGCAGAGTATATCGCAGAGCTGCGTCAGGCGTTTGAAACCCATGATGTGAAATTCCAGATGGCCGAGCTGGGTAAGGTAGACCAAGGCGGCGGCGGTACAATTGCATTTATTTTGGCACAGTACTCAATGGATGTCATCGATCTGGGTATTCCGCTTCATAACATGCACGCACCGTGGGAGGTTGCTGCAAAATCGGATATTTTTGAGGCTTATAGAGCTTATAAAGTATTCTTGCAGAATCTGTAATATAGTGTAATACTACTTAAATGCCGAGGGATTTTCCTTGAGAAGATCCCTCGGTACTCATGAATCCTACACCTGTAGCTCAGGGGATAGAGCAGTGGTTTCCTAAACCATGTGTCGGAGGTTCGAATCCTCTCAGGTGTATTCTGTTTCCCATATACAGGAAAGAAGAGAAATAGAAAGGGTGCGGCAAGATGACGGGGAAGGATTTGTCGAGGGCAATCAGGCGTTCTTTAGACGGAAAGGAAAAGAAACATACGGTTTTTCGGGAAGTGGTGAGCTGGGTTTTAGTGATTGTGTTTTCAATCGGAGCGGCCATGTTTTTAAACCGATTTATTATTGTTAATGCCAGAGTGACAAGCGGTTCGATGGAACATACAATTATGACCAAGGACAGAGTGCTTGGGCTGCGCTTTGCGTATTGGTTTTCAGAGCCGCAGCGGGGCGATATTGTTATTTTTAAATATCCGGACAATGAAGAAGAGATTTATATTAAGCGTGTGCTTGGGCTACCCGGCGACAAAGTAGAGATCGTGGACGGGCAGGTATACATCAATGATCAGCAGCTGGACGAGCCCTATTTGTGGGAGAAGCCGTACGGTAGTTTTGGACCGTATGAAGTGCCGGAAGGACGGTACTTTATGCTGGGAGATAACCGAAATAATTCACGGGATTCCAGAAGCTGGGTCAATAAATATGTGACAAAAGATCAAATACTGGGTAAAGCCTACTGGGTATACTATCCGAATTTAAAAAGCGTTGGGTGAGGAAGAAAATGAAAAAAGCAGATTGTCAAATGAAAACAATCTGCTTTTATTATTTGATAAATCAAATGAGTAGGGACTATATTTATTTTGCTTTATCAGGCAGCGCAATTTCACCGGCTTTGGTAAGACTGAGCTTGGCTACAGCAGGTCCAACCAGCTCATAGATAAGAGTAGCACATAAAATGATAGCCCGAATCGTAGCACCATATTCCGGAACAGCGGTAGTCGCAATCAAGGAAAGGCCAATAGCAACACCGGCCTGCGGTACGAGCGCCATCCCCAGATATTTGCGAATCGGCGCAGCAGCCTTGCAGATAGCGGCAGCTAGAGCGGTGCCGGCCATTTTTCCCGCTACGCGGAGAAGCACATAGATAATACCGGCCACACCGATGCTAGGCAAAATGGAAAGCTGCAGTTCAGCACCAGAAGCTACAAAGAACAATAAAAACAAAGGTGGTGTAAAGCCCTCGGCAATGCTCATAATCTTAGGTGTTTCGCGGCTGAAGTTAGCGAGAGCGGCGCCCATTGCCATGCAAAGCAGCAGGGACGAGAAGCCGCAAAGATCAGCCAGGCCAACACCTAAGAAAACAAAGGCAATGATGAGGGACAGACGATTTCCTTCTTTCTTGAAAAAACGAAGGGGGAAAGTAAAGATGAGTCCCAGCAGAAAACCAACAATCAATGCTCCGCCGATTTCAAACAGAGGGGAAAGCAGTGTTTGTGCAATGGATACATGGCCGCCGCCCAGTGCATTCGCAACAGCTACACAAATACCAAAATACATCAATGCAGTCGCATCATCAATCGCCACAACAGAAAGCAGTGTTTCTGTCATAGGGCCTTTGGCACGGTACTGTTTGATAACCATGATGGTAGCAGCCGGAGCGGTAGCAGCAGCAATGGCTCCTAATACCAGCGAAAAAGGAAGGCTTTGACCTGCGAGCAGCAGTCCAATTACAACGAAAATAACGGCAAACAGCGACTCGAGTGCTGCAATGATGATGGGCGTGGCGCCGACCCGCTTGAAATAAGAAATTTTAAATTCATTACCAATGGAGAACGCAATAAAGCCCAATGCGGCGTTGGAAATGATGGTAAAGCTTTCGATCATGTCCCGGGGAATAATGTTGAAGACGCTGGGGCCGATGAGGAGCCCGGCGATCAGGTATCCGGTGACATTGGGCAGTTTAATATGCTTGACAAGCCGGCCGCATAACATGCCGGCGAAAATCATGATGGCCAAAGCCAAAAGCGTATTCTGTATCATTCGTTTGTTTTCAGTCCTTCCGTATAGCCTACCGGGACGGTGAAAATGATGCCGGTATCAGGCTTATCGAGCCCGCCCGTTACTTCGTTGACGATCTGAGATACAACGGGAATCTGAGCCTCGTCGATCACCATAAAAATGGTACGGCTCTCTTTGTGCCCGGGATCGAGCAGCATTCGCAGAGACATCATGAAAGACAGATCACTGAATTCGCTGAGGCTGTGCGCCATACCCTTGCTTTCAAGGATAGTGGCGCCATATAACTTGGCCTCCCCCAGTTTTTCAAGAATTTCTTCAAGGCACTCAACTTTGTTTAAGACAACAAACAGTAACTGCATAGAGTTCTCCTCCTAAAAGATGAATTATATGAGTTTATTGTAATCATTTTATCAGTGAAATTCAAGAGCATAAATAAAAAAGGCTAAAGCGAGCTCTCGCCCGGTTTAACCTTTTAATTATAAATTCAATTAGTCCAAATAGCCCTGAGCAGCCAGAAGCTCGGCCAACTCAACAGCCCCGCCGGCAGCGCCGCGCAGCGTATTGTGGGACAGACAAACAAATTTAATGTCATACTGTGAATCAGGACGGAGACGCCCTACGCTAATAGCCATGCCGCCCTCCAGCTCGCGATCCAGCTTAGCCTGCGGACGATCGTCTTCTTCAAAGTAATGAATAAACTGCTGAGGAGCAGAGGGAAGCCCAAGCTCCTGCGCCTGTGAATGAAATGCAGCCCAAATTTCCTTGATCTCTTCAAGGCTCGGCTTCTTCTCAAAAGAAGCAAATACAGCAGCCGTATGTCCGTCGCTGACCGGCACACGCAGGCACTGCGTCGTGATGGACACATCATCAGCGCTTACAATTTGGCCATCTTCGATATGTCCCCAAACTTTCAGCGGTTCCTGTTCGCTTTTTTCCTCTTCGCCGCCAATATAGGGGATCAGATTATCGACCATCTCCGGCCAGCGCTCAAAGGTTTTTCCGGCGCCGGAAATCGCCTGATAAGTGCAGGCCAGGACCTTGGTCAGGCCAAACTTTTCTTTTAGCGGATGCAGAGCCGGGACATAGCTCTGAATAGAACAATTGGATTTTACAGCGATAAAGCCTTTTTTAGTTCCCAATCTTTTGCGCTGAGCGCCAATAATGGCGGTATGCGCCGCATTTAACTCCGGGATTACCATCGGAACATCAGCCGTGCCGCGGTGGGCAGAGTTGTTGGAGATGACGGGAATCTCGGCCTTGGCATAGGATTCCTCTAATGCTTTGATCTGATCTTTTGGCATATTGACTGCACAAAAAATGAAGTCAACCAAATCTTTTACTGCATCGATGTTAGCGGCATCCAATACGACCATATCGGACATCGCAGCGGGCATGGGCGTTTTCATGGCCCAGCGGTTACCAACGGCTTCTTTATATGTTTTACCGGCGCTGTTAGCAGATGCTAAAAGAGCCGTTACATGAAACCACGGATGATTTTCTAAAAGGGTGGCAAAACGCTGACCAACCATGCCGGTTGCCCCAACAATGCCTACACGATAATTTTTCATAGCGAGTACCTCCTACGCGTGAAGATTATAAATTCCGCAATATGATACCATCTGTCTTGCAAAATGTCAATTGTTTTCATGGGTTATTAGTGGTGGAATAAGCAGAGGAGCATATAGAATATGCTGCGGCAGAACAAGACGAATCGTTGATAAAAGCCTTGACAGATAAAAAAAAGTTGGCTATACTTAACTATGCTCCGCGTGAGTAGTAATGAACATTTGGCATCATACAATAGAAAACTTTGAACCGTGTCAGGTCCGGAAGGAAGCAGCACTAAGAAGATCTTTCTATGTGATATGGCCCGCCGGGTGGGAGCTATTCACGCGGAGTATTTATTTAGTACGGTGAGTAACGGCGATCGATTCAGCGAAAGGAGATTTCATGTCATATCTGGCATTGTACCGGAAATACAGGCCCGCTACTTTTGATGAGATGGTAGGGCAGCGGGCGGTCATTACAGCGCTGCAGAATCAAGTAAAATATGGGCAGGTGGGGCATGCATATCTGTTTTGCGGTACACGCGGAACCGGCAAAACCTCAACCGCAAAAGTATTTGCCAGGGCAGTCAATTGTCTGCATCCGGTCGACGGGAATCCCTGTAATGAATGTGAGCTATGCAAGGAAGCCGAGAGCAGTTTTCATTTGGTTGAGATCGATGCGGCCTCCAACAACGGTGTAGAAAATATTCGGGATCTGCGTGAAGAAGTACAGTATACGCCGTCTAAAGGGCGGTATAAGGTTTATATTATTGATGAAGTGCATATGCTGACGCAATCGGCCTTTAATGCACTGTTAAAAACACTGGAGGAACCGCCGGCACATGTCATTTTCATTTTGGCGACCACGGAGCCTCACAAGGTCTTGCCGACGATTTTATCGCGCTGTCAGCGCTATGATTTTAAGCGCATTACAGTGCAGGAGATCACGGAGCATTTGATGCAGGTCTGTGGAAAAGAAGGCATCCGGGCAGAGGATGCGGCGCTGCATTATATTGCTGCTTTGGCAGACGGAGGAATGCGGGATGCGCTGAGTATCCTGGATCAATGTCATGCATATTATATAGATGAAGAGATCACGCTGGCGAAAGTGCGGGATGTACTGGGCGCGGTAGACAGCAGGATATTCACAGAGATGACCGAAGCGCTGGCGCAGGAGGATGCGGCAGTGCTGCTAACGCTGATTCAGCAGGTGTTTGCAGAGGGCCGGGATGCATTGCAGTTTTTGAATACATGGAGCGGATATCTGCGTAATGTATTGGTGAGTCAAGTGTTAAAGGAGCAAGCCGCAGGTTTGATTGAGACGGATACGGATCAGATGCAGCGGATTCAAAAGCAGGCAAGCGAGCTGAGCGCAGATCAGCTGACATGGTATATTGAGAGCCTGGCGAAGCTGGAGGCAAAGCTAAAAACGGCTTCGGAAAAGCGAATTATTTTAGAGGTAGGACTACTGGGGCTTTTGCGAAGGCGACCCGTTGGGGAGCCAGAGCGTCCGCGGCAAGAGGCGTCGTACAGTAAACGGGAGCGGCTGCCGCAGGAGCAAAGCAGGAGGCAGGAGCCGGTTCCGGCCGTGCCGGTATCCAGACCGCCGGAAAAAAAAGGGCCGTCTGAAAATGCGGCAAAAGGTTCGGCAGAGCAACAGGCTGTGATCCAGAGATGGCCGGAGATTCGAAAAAAAATCAGTACGCAGTGGCAGAGTCTGTATACGCTGAATCTGATGCGGCTGGAGGCGGGTGCGGCGTCTGATGAGCTGGTGCTTAGGGCGGGTAAGGCGATTTATTGTCAGCAGCTGGAGATGAAGGGCGGCGAGAAGCTGTCGCTGATTGAGGATCAGATTGAGGAAGCTACAGGGAGTCGTTATCGGGTGCGGGTGATCAGTGATGAGAAACCGCGCGCGACAGGCGGAGACCTGAGTGATATTAAGAATCAAATCCATACGGATGTGAATTGGAGGAATGAATAGAATGGCAAAACGTGGTGGTTTTACCGGAATGCCGGGCGGCATGAATAATTTGATGAAGCAGGCGCAGCGTGTGCAGCGTCAAATGGAGGAGATGCAGAAGGAGCTGGAGGCTAAGGAGTTCGAGGGAACGGCCGGCGGCGAGGCTGTAAAGGTGATTGTGACAGGTAAGAAGCAGGTTGTCAGCGTGGAGCTGAAGCCGGAGGTTGTGGATCCGGAGGATATTGAAATGTTGCAGGATCTGATCGTGGCGGCTGCGAATGAGGCGCTGCGTCAGATTGAAGAATATCATGAGCAGAAGATGGGCGGCATCAGCGGCGGCCTGAATATTCCGGGGATTTTCTAATTATGGATTATTTTGGCAGTCCGGTTTCTAAGCTGATTGAGGAGCTGTCGAGATTGCCCGGAATCGGCCGGAAGAGCGCACAGCGGCTGGCGTTTCATATGATTCGCATGCCCAAGGAAGAGACGCAGGCACTGGCGGAGGCCATTGTGTCGGCAAGGACACAGGTGCGCTATTGTAAGGAGTGCGGATGCCTGACGGATGAGGAGCTGTGTCCCATCTGTTCTGATGCGTCCAGGGATCATACGGTGATTATGGTCGTGGAGGATGCGCGGGACATGGCGGCATATGAACGCACGCGGCAGTATAAAGGGGTGTATCATATCCTGCAGGGGGTGATTTCGCCACTTTCGGGTGTGAATCCTCAGGATTTAAAGATCAAAGAGCTATTAGAACGATTGAAGGATGAGACGGTACAGGAAGTGATCATTGCGACGAATCCTACAGTGGAAGGAGAGACAACGGCGATGTATTTGAGCCGTTTATTGAAGCCGCTGGGAGTGAAGGTGACGCGGATTGCCAATGGTGTGCCGGTGGGCGGCGATCTGGAATATATTGATGAGGTAACGCTGGCTCGTGCGCTGGAGGGGCGAGTACCCCTGTAAAACGAATCATTCTTTGAATAAACCTTCCTTTTTATGGATATACTGGTAATAGCAAGACCGGTGATATGCATAAGGAGGAAGGTTTTTATGTTTAAAAGAAGAAGGACGGATAGAGAAGAGAAGCTGGCGCGCTTTTGGCAGCACGAGGCTTATCAGCTGGAGGAGACAAAACAGGAATTGGAGCGTCTTTATCTGCAGCTGGAGGACGTCGTGGACGAGCGCTTAGTGGATAGTATCATTTATGAAATTAAGTCGCAGGAAGCAAAATACGATTATCATTATCAAAATATTCGGATGCTGGAGGAACGGACAGAAGTAGTAGGCTGAGGAAAAGCCATCAATATAAAGATTTTTCTGGATTATATCGATAAGATATGATATGATGTGGGCAATTATTAAAGCATATCGTATGATATAGTGGCAGAGAGGCTGAGAATGAAGAAAAAATTATTAGGAATAGTATGCATCGGGACATGCATCATGACAATGACGGGCTGTGGGTTGCTGCCAAAAGAAGAGGAGCTGCCAATGGCCCCTCTTTTGTTGGAAGGGGAAACAGAGGATTACATAGTCTCGCAGGTCATTCGAGGTGATGTCGTAGTTCAGGAGCAAATTCGGGCCAGCTATGTGCCGTCTTCTACTGAAAAGCTGGGATTCGAGCTCGGAGATGAGAAGATCAGTAAGGTATATGTGAGTGTAGGAGACAGCATCAAGGCCGGTGATGTGCTGATGGAGCTGGATGTAAGCAGCTTAGATGAACAGATCCGGCAGCAGCAGAATCAGATTGATGATTTGTATATGAGTCTGAACCATCTGTATCAAAACGAAGGCGTGAGTATCAGCGAGGCACAGCTGCAGGACAAGCAGGCTGCAGAAAGCAATCAGGCTGGCTGGGTGTCACGGGTAGATGAGGTTGTGGATACCTATGCCGGGCAGGCGCAGCAGCTCAAAAATTCCATTCAGGTCGCTGAGCAGCGCCTCAAGGAGCTGCAGGACAAAAAGAAAACGCGTCAAATTATTGCCTCGATTGACGGCGTGGTGACATACCTATATGAATTTCAGGACGGAGAGCGGTCGGTCAAGAATAAAAAGGTCGTTACGCTTTCTGATATGAGCGAAGCCATGTTTGAAGTATATTCAGAAAACGGTAATTTGCTGCAGCCGGGAGAGACCTACACGCTGACCAGCGAAGGAAATGAATATCAGGTGGTCGCGCGCCGGGCGGAGGAGTTAAACTTTGACGGGCTGAAGCAGGATGCCGTGTATCTTACGATGACGACGCCGGATCCATCGCTTGAGCAAGGGGCCGCCGGTACAATCGTGCTGATTATGGAGGAGAGCCGAAATACGATTTATGTGCCAAACAGCGCAGTCAAAAATCTGCGCGGTCAGACAGTTGTATACTGTATAGATGAACAGGGCTTCCGTGAGATCCGGCCTGTTCAGACAGGCATTCAGACGGAGAAAATCACAGAAATTACGCAGGGCCTTGAAGAAGGCGAAGTAGTCATCATAGAATAAGGAAAAAGGATGAGCGTATATGAGAAACAGGAAAAGGATAGGGATTGCCGCCATAGCGTCAATACTGCTCCTGAGCGGCTGCAGCGGATCCGTTCAGGAGGCGCCGCAGCTATTGGAGCCAGCGTCTGTAGGCGTTAGTACAATCAAGGTAGAGCGGCGCAGCTTTTACAGCGCCGATTCAATCGACGTATCCGTGGTGCCGGAGACAACGGAGTTATATTTTACAATGGACGGACAGATCAGCAGTATCAGGGTCAACGAAGGGCAATTAGTCAAGAAAGGCGATGTGCTGGCTACAATCGATCAATCTGACCTGCTTGATCGAATCAAAGATGTGCAGGAGGAGCTCAGTTACATAGAAACATCGTATGCGCATCAGTTAAAACAGTTAGATCTGGCAGTACAAATTGCACAGCTGCAGTATGAAAAGCTGCAGCAGGAGTATGAGCATTCTCAGCAGCGGCCTGAGCGCAGCATAGCACAGGCGCCAGAGGCGCAAGAAAGGGAAGACACCGATCTTCAGGAAAATACAGATGGGGGCGAGGAGAGCCGTACAGACGAGAGCGCCAGTGAAGAGTCTTCATCTGCGGAAAACAGCTCTGAAAGTTCAGAGACTATAGATTCAGATTCAGCTTCCGAAGAGGCCTCTCAGGAATCTTCTTTCGAAGAAAGCTCGGAGCTTGGGGAAGAAAGCAGTACGGCATCGCCCGTACCGGGAATTACACAATATGAGGTGGAGCAGTCACGGATTAAAATGCGGCAGGCAGAGCTTGCGTATACACAAAAGCAAGAAGAGTATCAGCGCAAGGTTTCACAGAAGCAGGAACAGAGGCAGATGCTGCTGGATAAGGTGGGAGAAGATACGTTAAAAGCGCCATGTGACGGACGCATTGTCAGTGTTCTCTGGAACGAAGGAGACCGGGTAAACGAATACAAAACGGTCATGATTTTAGCTAATGAGAACGTGATGCAGCTTAGAGGAGAAAAATACAGCAACAGTTCATTAAAGCGCTATACCAAAATGGATGTCGTAATCAACAATCAGACGTACGAGGTCGCTTATATTCCTTATGATGAGGAGTATTATTATCAGGCAGCTTTAAATAAAGTGGTGCTGCCCAGCCGCTTTTCTTTTAAGACGGAGACAGAGGCCTGTTTCGGAGAGAGCGGAACCGTGCACGTATACAAAGAGTACAGCGAGGACACGCTGGTACTGCCCAAAGCCTGTGTGCAGTCTGATGAAATGGGGTATTTTGTGTATAAAGCAGAGCAGGGACAGAGAGTTAAGACATATATAACAATCGGAATTACTACGGCAACGCATACTGAGGTCGTGGATGGTCTGCAAGAAGGGGATGAGATATATGGGCGTGAATAAGAAAAAGACGATCTCCTGCACGCTGGCGGCTATGCTGCTGCTAACGGCCGGCGGCTGCTCAAGAGAAGCCGCCTATCAAAGTACAGCGCAGTATATAGAACTGGGAAGCGTTACCGGAAGCGGCTATCGTACAGAAACGGTTTATCAGGGCGATTTTGAGATTTCTTTTTCAACAAACGCACAAATCGTCTGTCTGAAACAGGAGAAGCTGTACTGGGAAAACGCAGAAGATCGCTATGGCGAGCTTATGGTACAGGAGGGGCAGGAGGTTAAAAAAGGGGATGTGCTTGCCACATTTGAAGTGACATCAGTGAGTGACGCCGACATCTTAGAAAAGGAGCTGGCCATTCAGAATGCAGAGGCTTCGCTAGCCAAAATTCATACGCGGTATCAGGAGACGATCGCCAATAAACAGGAAAGTTTAAAGGGATTGGAGTCTTATGACTATCAGATTGCTAAACTGGAACTTGAAAAGCTGAAAAGCGAATATGCACAGCAGGTTGCAGAAAGCGAGAGACAGGCGGAGATCATGAGAAAAAGCCTGCAGGAGCTTCAGGAACGAAAAGAGGGCGGCCGTCTCCTCGCACCGTTTGACGGAAGGGTGCAGTCAATTAACCGAAGCTTTCAAAAGGGAAATAAGGTTGCCGCTTATGAGACGCTGATCGTCCTGGAGGATACAAGCAGCCGGGCGATCTATTTTGTCAACAACAGCGCATTTGGCACAGTGCCTTATTTGAGTACAGTCGAGTTATATGATAAATGGGCAAAAAAAAGTTATACCGGCACTGTTGTAAGCTGTGCCCATGTGACAGGGCAGAAAATGGATGAAGTGATCGTACAGCCTGATGATACGAGCATTATGCTATCAGACAGCGTCGGGTTTTTAGAGGTAACAGGAAATCTCGTTAAAAAATCCGATGTGGTGCTCGTGAGCAGTAATGCAGTCAAGAAAGAAGGAACCAGTTATTATGTCTTTGTACTGGGTGAAAACAATAGTATGCAAAAGGTATATATATCTGTCGGCGGTGAAAATGCAGGTGTTACATGGGTGACCGAAGGTCTGGAGCCGGGACAGATCGTCGTCTTAGAATAAGGAGGTGAGGCCATGCTGGGATTTGTAAAGAATAAATTATTCAGTAAAAAATGGATGGTCCTCAGCCTTTTGATCGGTAATATGTTGCTGATTAGCATTGCGGCCTGCAGTCCTATGTATTCTGACGCCGTACTGCAGCGGATGCTGTACAAAAATCTGACACATCTTATGGAAACGGGAGACCGGTATCCGGGTACGCTTGAATTCAGAGCTATTTACAGCACCAAGGCATTAGGCAAAACCCCTTATGAGAATCTGGAAAAGCTGGAAACGCTTCGCAATGAGTTTGTACAGGAATGTCCGGTTCCGATCGCAGAAACGGTAACAGAATATTATAAATCAGACGTAGTAGCAAAGCATGAGGCAGAGGGCGGCAGTTATAAGGATAGCTTTAATGCACGTCTTGAGGCGTTGGATCAACTAGAGGGGCATGTGCAGATCGTGTCCGGAAGACTTCCGGAGGCCGTACAGGATCCGCTTGTGCTGGAAGCGGCAGTGAGTCAAAAGACACTCATGGAGAGTGGCCTTGTGGTCGGCGAGATGCTGACGCTGGAGAAACTGATCAATCAAGAAACGGGAAATCCGTATCAGGTGCTGATTACAGGTGTGATCGAGCCTAAAAGTCAGACAGATCCATACTGGTTCAATGATCCGAATCGTCTTAAAAATTATCTGTTTGTAGATCAAGGTGATTTTGTTAAAAAGATGGTAGAAGATACAGGGAACAGACAAAGCTTTGGGCGCGCACAGCATATTATGCTCGATTATCAGCAGCTCAAAGGCGAACAGGTGGAGGAGCTTTTGGCACTGTGCGATACATATACAGAGAAAGCAGATGCCCTGTATTCACATGGCTTTAGCGCTGTTTTTTATGACACACTGAAAGCCTATCAGGTGAGCGCAGGCAAACTCGATGTCACGCTGTTGGTGCTTCAGATTCCTGTGTTTTTGTTGCTGGTGGTGTTCATTTTCATGGTATCCGGACAGATGCTGGGAATGGAACAAAACGAGATCGCCATGATTAAAAGCAGAGGAGCGTCGCGAAAACAGATTCTGAGCATATATTTGTTGCAGAGTACGTTGATCGCAGCAGCAGCATTTATACTGGCGCTGCCGTTATCGTATTTTATTTGTCAGATCGTAGGATCTGCCAATGCATTCTTGGAATTTATTCAAAGAACCGCGCTGCCGGCACGGTTCTATCTGCCGGTATGGCTGTTTGGTCTGGGAGCAGCCGGCATTTCTGTATTGACGATGGTGCTGCCGGCAGTGCAGTATTCAAAAGTAGGAATTGTAGATCATAAACGCAGAAGCCACAAAAAGAAAAAGCCCTTGTGGCAAAAGCTTTTCTTAGATGTACTGCTGTTGGGAGTATCGCTGTACGGCCTGTATTCTTATCATAATCAGGCAGCTTATCTCGCAGAGCGCGTAGAAGGAGGCGCAGCGCTGGATCCGCTTCTTTACATATGCAGCTCTATGTTCATTCTGGGATGTGCCCTATGTATCGTACGGCTTTTCCCGATTTTCGTAAAGATTATCTTTCATCTATTCAAAAAGATATGGTCACCGGCCTTATACGCCTCATTTTTAAGGATGCTGCGCAGCCGTGATAATCAAAACTTTATTATGGTATTTTTAATTCTTACCATGGCGCTGGGCATTTTCAGTGCCGAAACAGCGCATACCATCAACAATAATGCCGAGGAAAAGATTCGTTATATCAATGGTGCGGATGTGATCGTGATGGAAAGCTGGGGCAGCCGCAAATTTGGTTCTAGCGGAGGGATGAGCGCAGAAGAAACCGAAGAGGTCTTTATTGAGCCGGATTACAGCAAATATGCTTCTCTCGAAGGAGCAGAAGCAGTCACACGAGTCATGGTGCGGGGCAGCGTCCGAGTCGTTGGCGGCAGCAGCCGTATCAACAAAGTAACGCTCATGGGTATCAACACCAAAGAATTTGGCGAAGCCGCATATATGAAAGACGGGCTGTTAAACGAACATTGGTATCAATATCTAAACGCCATGTCACAGGATCCGGAAGCCGTACTGGTATCAACCAGCTTTCGTGATAAACTAGGCTATAAACTGGGGGAACGCATCAGTTATGAAGAAAACGGCAAACCCACGATACGAGGCGTCATTTACGGCTTTGTCGACTATTGGCCGGGCATGATACCGCCGGAGGCGGAAGAAAACGGCGAATCTTACTTTATCATAGCGCATCTGTCACAGGTACAGCTGAAGTGGGGCGTGCTGCCATATCAGATCTGGATGAAAAATGAGGGAGATTCTTCGCGTTATATTTATGATTTTGCAGAGGAACAAGGCATCGCGTTTGATCTGTTTATTGATACCAATGCAGATCTGATTGATTTAAAAAATGATCCGGTTTTCCAGGCAACAAACGGGATCCTGACAGTTGGGTTTATGGTAGTATTGGTGCTTTGCAGCGTAGGCTTTTTGATCTACTGGATTTTGTCCATTCAATCAAGAGCGCTTCAATTTGGCATATTCCGGGCAATGGGAATGGCCATGAAGGAAGTACTGGGAATGCTGATTAACGAACAGGTATTCATGTCGGGAATATCCATCATAACCGGAGTAGCCGTAGGCAAGCTGGCCGCACAGCTTTATGTACCGCTGATTCAGATGGCGTACAGCAGCGCAGATCAGCTGATTCCGCTTGAGATCAGCGGAGCGGGAGGCGATCAGTTCAAATTATATCTGGTAGTCGCTTTGGTTATGATTAGCTGTATGATCATCTTAGGCTATATGATTAAAAAAATTAAGATTGCGCAAGCGCTGAAGCTGGGGGAGGACTAATATGACAGAGACAAAAAGCATGATCGTAGTACAAAATGTCTCCCGTGGCTTTGAGGTAGGAGGCGAGGATCTGTTTTGGGCCCTGAAGCACATCAACATGGAAATTCCCAAAGGAAAGCTGACGATTCTAAAAGGACGCTCCGGTTCCGGAAAAACCACGCTCATGAATATTTTAAGCGCGCTCGATCAGCCTACAGAAGGAATGATATGGTTAGGAGAGCATGAGATTACAAAGATGTCAGAAGGGCAGCGGACGTATCTGCGCCGTAAAGAGGTGGGATATATCTTTCAGTCGGTAGCACTGATTCCAATGATGACAGCTTATGAGAATGTAGAATTTAGTCTTCGGCTTGCCGGGTACGACGGAAACTGGAAGGAAAGAGTTACGAAATGCCTGCATATGGTGGGGTTAGGGGCTCGAATGCAGCATATGCCGCAGGAGCTCTCAGGCGGCGAGCAGCAGCGAGTGGCGATTGCCAGAGCGGTAGCGCATCAGCCGGCGGTTCTATTCGCCGATGAACCCACAGCAGAGCTTGATACCAATACAGGTCTGCAGGTGATGAAAATTTTTAAGGATCTTTGCCGGGATGAAGGCGTTACCGTGATCATGACCACGCATGATACGGGACTAATGGAAATCGGCGATCAGGTCTACGAGCTGGAGGATGGTGAGATCATTGGCTGAAAATATGATTGAGTGCGAAAACTTGGTCAAAATTTATAAGACAGAGGATATAGAAGTGCTGGCGCTGCAGGGGCTTGAGCTCACGGTGAAAAAGGGAGAGCTGATGGCAATCATCGGCAACAGCGGAAGCGGAAAGTCCACCTTTTTGAATATGATCGGCGGTCTGGACCGGCCTTCGGCCGGGCGTCTGTATGTAGATGGGTTGGATCTGTTTAAGCTATCAGAAACGGAGCTGGTAGCATATAAGCGCGATACAGTTGGGTTTGTCTGGCAAAATAACGCCCGCAATTTAATGCCGTATTTAACGGCGGTAGAAAATGTGCAGATGCCCATGATGTTTACGGCAAGAAAACGGCAAAAGGAGCATGCTCTGGAGCTTTTAGAGCTGGTGGGGATGGGACATCGAAAAAACAGCAAGCTCAGTTCGCTTTCCGGGGGCGAGCAGCAGCGTATTGCGATTGCTATTGCGCTGGCCAATGATCCTAAGCTGCTTCTGGCCGACGAACCTACAGGCAGTGTCGATGTGAGAACGAGTGATTATTTGCTCGATACATTTCGCGCCTTGAATGAGGAATTAGGACTTACGATTGTCATTGTAACCCATGACCGGCATTTGGCTAAAAAGGTTAATCGGGTTGTTTCTATCCGGGATGGAAAGACAAGCAGTGAAATGATCATGCGGCAAAGCTATAAACAGCGCATGCAGGAACTGGAGGGGCTGGATGATGGTATGGCAGAAGCCATGACAGAGGCAGCTCATGAAGAATTTACTGTGCTGGATAAAGCAGGAAGGCTGCAGATTCCATCACAAATGCTAGACGAGATCGGCGCTACCAGTCATAAGGTCAAATTAGAAGTAGTGGATGGCCGGATTGTGATTGCGCCGGAGGATGCAGCAGAAAAGGAACAAGCATAAACAAAACACCTTAATGCATAAATTGTAATATATTTATGGATTGAGGTGTTTTTATATGGAAGCTAGATGGATTGTGGAGGCCATGATTATTTTACTCTCTCTTTCTGTCGTCATGATCGTATGGCCCGGGATGAGGAGATTTATTTTGGGGTTTGTTCGGAATGCCGCAATAGGCCTATGTATGTTACAGTTGCTGTCAGGAGTGCTGGGAGCACAGTTTCAGGTAGGCCTTAATTTGCTGACAGGTGGAATCTGTGGTCTGTTTGGCCTGCCGGGGATGGCAGCACTGCTCATTTTAAAAGGGGTGATCTGAAATAGATCAAGTTTATAGAAAAAAGCAGGTAAAAGTTTCTTTAAAGCTTTACTTTTTGGGCAAAGGATATTGACAATTTGAAGTATAATTTAT
>CANOUM010000014.1 GCA_947570515.1 uncultured Clostridia bacterium | reverse complement strand
GAGCCTCCAATGATACAATACATCTATATACAAAACTATACTATATACCGCAAGGAGAAACATTTTGAGCGTTACGCTAATACAGGAAAGCGGACAGGGCAACTCGCTCAGTCAGGCTCTTTCCGATCTGGATATATCCAAAATACTATGCTGCATTGATACACGCATGACACCCGAAAAAGCCGATCACTTTATCCGTCAGTATTTCAGCAGCGACGCCGCTGAAATCCGTGATCGTTTATCCGTTCTCGCCGATTTAAAGCAGGTCACGAATGCTGCTCAGCTTCAGCATGCGATCGATGCCATTCTTTTTATAGAACGCGAACAGGAAAAACTCAGCCTCGCTGCCGGCAAACTGCAGGAGGTGCTGTATCATTGGCGTCTTGCATCGGCTTACACGGCCTGCCTGCAAGAGTGGACGCAGCTTTTAAGCAGCCCCTCCCATACCTATGAATCTGACCGCATGCAGTCTTTGCAGCAGTTTTTCACGCTGCTTCTAAAAGAACCTCTGTATGCACGCTGCCAAAGCGTCATCTCCCAGCTGGAAGAACTCCTTCCCCTGCCGCGCTATCTGCATCTGGGCATCAATCTGCGTGAGGATGGCTATCCAAATGAACTGGGCATCCTCTCTGTTGAAAACGATGCTGAGGATTTAAACGCACTTTTATGCCATACAGATGCAGCGCAGCCCTCCTACGGCCTTGGCCCGGAATTTGTATACAACCGTTCTCTATATGGCTCCCATTTTGACGAATATATTCTGCGTGGTCTGGAAAAGCAATGGAAATCCGAAATCAATAAAGCTTCCAAGCTTGTGAGCGGTCTGGATTTTCCTCACAGCCAGGAACTTTTGGCGCTGGTGCGCCCTCTTCAGTTTTATCAGATTGCACTGCTCGCAGCCGAAGCATTTGAACAGCGCGGCTATGCGCTTTGCCGACCGCAGCCAGTACCGGGAGCTTCTTTGGAAATGCAGACAGTCGTCTATCCGGATCTGGTGCTTCACAGCAGCGGCATTCAGGGCAACGACCTCCAGCTGCAAAAAGGCAACGCCGTGATCATCACCGGCGCCAATCATTCCGGCAAAACCTCCTACCTGAAAACGATCGGTCAGAGCTATGTGCTGGCACAGCTGGGATTTCTGGTGCCGGCCGCTGCTATGCGCTTTTCTCCGGTCACCAGCATCTTCACCCTGTTCTCCGCCGGTGAAGACAGTTCTATGACAGCCTCCCGCATGGGCGTCGAGATTAAAAAGCTCACCTCCATTTTGAGGGAGGCCACCGCTTCCGATCTGGTGCTTCTCAATGAACCCATGACCAGTACGAACCCCGTGGAGGCAGTTTCGATCTGCGCGGATCTGTCCCGCCATTTTCTCGAAAAAGGGATTACGCATCTGCTGGTGACCCATCTGTATGACATTTATTTTCTGCTCAAGGCTCAGCTGCCCGCTCAGCACCGCCGGCATCTGGAAAGTCTGATTACCCAGTCCGCTTACGACGAGGCGTCTCAGACCATGCGGCACAGCTATCATCTGATCAGCGCTGAACCGCTTGGCAACAGCTACGCACGCGAGACAGCCATCGCCTACCGCATCACGCTGCAGGATATGCTGCCCGCCGGCGATCTGCTCACGCAGGCCAGCACCTACTGCGACCTGCACAACATCAATTCTATCTATGAAGGAGATGATTCCCATGGGCTTTCTGACAACCACTGATATCCACAAACCGGCTTCTCCTTTACTCCTAACCGATCAGGCTCTGACCGACCTGATGCTAAACGAATACCTAAACCGCATCTTTCAAGGGCAGCATGGCGATCACACGCTCGCCTGGGCGCAGTTTTTCACTACCGACCCCGATGATCTGCTGTATCGCCGCGAGGTCTTGCAGGAACTGGCCGAAAGCCCGGCGTTGGTCGAAAGCATCAGCGCTGTCTGCAAATGCCTGTCCCAGATCCACGCCCTGCAGGAGATGCCCGCTTCTGATGAATTTTATGCCGAAAGCATCCGCGAATTCTCTGTGCTGCAGCTTGCGCACAGTACCATGCTTTCCTTATCCAGGGAATTGGCCGGCCTATCCGCCAATGGCGGAATCCGTTCCCGCGGGCTGCAGGAGCTGGCGCGCGTCATCGACGGCAAAATCACTGCCAATTTCACCTCTGACTTTGAGACGCAGTGGCAAGCCTATGCCGGCGGTCTTGAACAGCTTGGCAGCTTTCGCATCCGTTTCACCCTCGATCCGGAGCTGCATGTCTGCGGTGCTGCTCTGACTGCAATCCAAAAAGAAAAATTTGTAAAGTCTTCTTTTAATACTCATGTCTTAAAAGAAATGCGGCAGCCTGAAAAGCCCTGGGAGCTTACGCCGTTAAAAGAGATGAAGACACCTACCGAGGAACTCGTCCGCGTTCAGCTCTCTAACAATCAAAAGCAATTTCAACAGGCGCTGCAGCGCATTACCGCGGATCTGGATGATCTGTATCAGGACCTTCTGTTCTATCTGGGTGCGCTCCGTTATATGCGGCAGATGAAAAAGACAGAAACAGCCTTATGCTATCCAAAGATCCTGCCGGCAGATACTAAAGAATTTTCTGCTAAAACTATGATTAATCCGATCCTGACCGTATTTAAGCGCGGGGGCACTGTCCCCAATGATATTACCTTCCAGCCCGGCGGTGAAATCTTGGTGCTGACCGGCATCAATCAGGGCGGAAAAACTACGTTTTTGCGTACAGTCGGTGTGATTCAGGCCCTATTTCAGCTTGGCTGGCCTGTGCCGGCGACCGAGGCTGCGATCAGTCCGGTGGATCGCATTGTAACCGTTTTTTCCCATGAAGAAAATACAGAGCTGCAGCACGGCAAACTCGGACAGGAGCTCAAAACCATCCGCGCCGGTTTAGATCTGGCAACGCCTTACAGCCTGCTGCTCTGCAATGAGCCCATCACCGGCACGTCGCCGATGGAAAACCTCTTCCTGAGCCGTGAGGTTCTCACTGCCTGCAAGCTACAGGGCTACAAAGGGATCTGGGTGACCCATATCTATGATCTGGCCAGCGGCGCAGAAGAGATGAACCATTCGTTAAGCGGCAGCACCATCAGCAGCATTATTGCCGTTGCGGTTGGCAGTGATGAGCAGGTAAGCGCCAGCTATCATATCGAACGCGGAAATCCGCAGTTCACCAGTTATGCAAAAGAGGTCCTCCGCAAGGAGACCGGAATCTTTTAAAATAAAGGAGTATATGCATATGAACTTTGAAACACGCATTCTATCATCACTGGAAAAGGTCTTTCCGGATCAGGCTCCGCAGCCGGCGCTCACCGCATTTAGCTGCCTGCAGAACGAGGCCTTTGCTTTTCAGGTTGCCGTGCGTCCGGAGAATATCCGCTACTTCAACAGCTTCGATATACAGGTTGAGGTGCGCTGCGCACTTCCGGTTACGGTCAAACAGGTGCAGTATGTTCCTTCCATGCTGCCCTTCTTTTCCGATGCGGATGGCCGCTATCTGACGCATCAGACTGGCCTGTTCCCTGACCCCTTGTATGAGGCGAAGGATGGTCTGTACCGCGTACTCATCAATCGCTGGAATAGCTTTTTTATCGAAGTGCTGCCCGGCTGTGCTCCTGCCGGTGAATACCCGATTGAGCTGATCTTTTTCAGCACCGATCCGCTCTGCCCGCAGCAGGATCTTCATATCAGCGTGACGGCAACGCTCTCTGTAATCGGCGCTGTTTTACCGAAATCTCCTTTAAAATATACCTGCTGGTTTCATGGAGATTGTCTGGCCGATTATTATCATCTGCCAGTCTTTAGTGAAAAACATTGGGAGATTATGGAAAATCATATTCGCTTGGCGGCGCAGCGCGGCCAGAATATGATCCTTACCCCTCTCTTTACCCTGCCGCTGGATACACAGGTAGGCGGCGAGCGTACAACGCTGCAGCTCGTGGATGTAACCCTTGCCGGTGGTTCTTATCACTTTGATTTCACCAAACTGACGCGCTGGATTCACCTCTGCCAGCAGCACGGTATTGCTTATTTTGAAATGTCCCACCTATTCACGCAGTGGGGGGCTGAGGCCTGTCCTAAGATTATGGCTACGGTCGATGGGCAATACCGTCAGATCTTTGGCTGGGACAATTTGGCGCTTTGCGCAGAGTATCAGTCATTTTTGAAGGCCTTTCTGCCGCAGCTTACAGCTTATCTGACAGATATGGGGCTGCGGGATGTTTCTTATTTTCATATTTCGGATGAGCCGCATCTGGATCATCTGCCGCAGTATCTGGAGTTAAAACGCTTTGTGGCGCCGCTTTTAGATGGGTTTCCGATTATGGATGCGATGAGTGATTATTCGTACTATGAACAGGGCGTCTGTGAGACGCCGGTGGTAGCGACTACGGCGGTGGATCCGTTTTTAAACGGTAAGCGGCCTGAGGATTTCTGGGTGTACTATTGCTGCGGTCAGGGAACGAATGGCCTTTCAAACCGTTTTATGGCAATGCCGGGCTATCGTACGCGCATTTTGGGGCTGCAATGCTATCGTTTTGAAGTCAAGGGCTTTTTGCAGTGGGGACTCAACTTTTATAATTCGCGTTATTCGCTGCGGCATTTGAATCCATTTATGACTACCGATGGCGATGGCGCGTTCCCGAGCGGCGACGCTTTTGTGATCTATCCCGGCGCAGATGGCGAGGCCATGGAGTCACAGCGGTTGGTCATCTTTCATGAGGCGCTGCAGGATCTGGCGGCGCTTACGCTGCTGGAAAGCTTGTCAAGCCGCGAACATGTGCTGGCATTGATGGAGGAAGGACTAACAGAGCCGCTGAGCTTTACCAGCTATCCGGCCGGCGAGGCATATCTGCTGGAGCTGCGCGCTAAGGTCAATCGGGAAATCGCGCGGCTGAGTTAAAAAAAGCTATAAAAAATACCAAAACACATAATCGGCAATCTCCACAGGAGACTGCCGATTATATTTTGATCAGTTACCAAAGATAGATGGTACAGACTCAATATAACTCTTATTTGAATTCTTCTTCCCATTTATAATTCAGCTCGATCACCTTGTTTTGCTTTGCCGCTTCGTTGCCGACAAGTGCGATCATAAAGGCCTCAAACGCCTCGTCAAAGGAAGGATTGCCTTCCTCGCCCGTCTCGATCATTTCGATCAGCGTCTGCAGCTGCCCCCACATATTCTTATACTTGCTTTTATTATTGATCGTCGTATAAGTCGCATTTCCATGCGTATAATATTCAATCAGATCGCCTTCCTCTGCATCCTGCGCTCTGTTTTCCTGCAGCGTAATCCGAATGCGTCCCTGATCCCCGATAAACTCCTTGAGATTCTGCGCCGCCAGATTATTAGCCCAGCCAGCCTCATAATAGGCGCTGCCACCGTTAGACAGCTTCATCGTCAGAATTCCATGATCAAATTCTCCGGTTTCGGTATCGTGATGATCGATCGTAGTTCCAAGTCCGCCTACAGACGTAATCTCCAATCCGGTAAACCAGCGAATCACATCGATATAATGCACGCCGCAGTCTACGATTGGCGGACAATCCTCCAGTAACGCTCCATAGCGCTTTGGATTCATAATATGATGGTTCTGCACCATCCGAATAAAGCGTACTTCACCAATTGCTCCATCGCGAATCATGTTTTTCACTTTCGTATAGGTGTCGTTATGACGTAATACATGAGCGATCAGCACTTTCGTTTTGGCCGCCTTAACTACATGATAAAACTCCTTAGCTGCAGCCATGTCTGCCTGCGTCATAGGTTTTTCACACAGCACATGCTTACCGGCCGCCACACAATCCTTCAGAATCTCCAGATGAGTCCGCGCATAAGTTGCAATGATTACAATATCCACATCATCGCGCTGAATCATTTCATGATAATCAGTTGCATAATGCTCCGCTCCATATTTGCGGGCAAACAGCTTAGCGTTTTCCTCATACAGATCCACTACGCCTACAATTCGGATTTCATCACGATAGTAAATGTCTTCAATGTGTGCTTCGCCGATATGACCACAGCCAATTAAAACCACACCATACGTCTTGCTCATGTATATTACTCCTTTATGTAATGGATTACATTTTATAAGTCCAGCTAAGTGTATCATATCACATTCAGAATTGCAAGAGGAAAATCGCAAAAATCCAGTTATCATGCGTTTTTTTTCAATACTTTAATAAGTCTTTTCAGACCGCCTACCACCAAATGTGTACTTTCACATCGTGATGACATTTGGGACAGCTGGCGACATGAACACCCTTTTTAATGGGTAAACGCAAGATTGTTTTACAGTATGGACACCGGCGAAAACGCTTATTTTTTCTTTCCCGCCATCTCATTTTCTGCAGCGATATAAAAGACCGCATTGGTTTACTGATTCTCAAAAAGCATTCATTCTCTTTTCTGCGTTTTTCAATATTCCGTGAAAAAAAGCGAAACAGCATCCACACCAAAATCAAACTTGAAAACAAACTCAATATACTCGAGCGCACAAACAGATTAACCACAAACACAATCCAAAACAAAACCTGCAAAAAAGCATAGAGCGTATCCGCTCCATACCGTCCGTACATCATTCGGATCATCTTATCCTTCCAATTCGGCATGCATATCGCCTCCTTTTAACACGGAATAAAGAAACAAGGCCCGCCGCATCCCTGCGTCAAACACCAGCACAGACACAGCTTGTTCAATAAGTTCATCGGACGTCCAAACTCTGCGCTCTGCTCTCCATAGGCAGCGCCCGACTGCTGAAGCAGCATATAAAGCTGACGGTACTGCATATTGCCCGGATCCATCTGCATCGCCTGCTGTGCATGCTCCAAAGCCATGATCTGATTGCCCAGTCTTGCATTGGCAACCGCGCTATAATAATACCACTGCGCCGTTCGGTTCTGCATTCGGTTCAAGACATTCAGTGCCTCTTGTGCATAGCCCGCCTGCAAATAATGCAGCACCGCTTCAAACTCTGTTTCCTGCTGCGCGCCACCAAACGGATTTCCATACGCACCGCCATAGAAGCCTCCCTGCTCAAAGCCCTGTGCCTGCGCTTTACCACTCTTGATCAGATCATATGCCTCATTGATTTCGCGCATCTTTTCCTCTGCCTGCGCATCACCCGGATTCAAATCCGGATGATACCGTTTCGCCAGCTTTCGGTATGCCTTGGTGATCTCCTCCTCCGAAGCCTCTCGCGATACTCCCAGTACCTCATACGGATCCTTCATGCCCACTCTCCTTTTTCCATGCTTCAAACCGCGTCCACACGCCCGAATACAGAATATTTTCCAAAATTGGCCAGTCCTTCTCTGGCTTTGCTTTTCGGACTGCCTCTACACAGTCTGCCATCAAACAGTTCAATATCGTCTCAAACTGCGCTGCCGGCAAAGCCGGAAGAGGATTGTAGCGTTCCTTCTTCAGATCCTCCCTGCGGTCCAGACAGGCATCCATAATATAAATCCATTTCCCCATCCGGAGCCCAATCTCAGCCAGTGCTCGATTGTTTTCCGGACCTGCAAAAACAGCCCCCATCATCTGTCCAAAACATAATGCAGCAGCATCTGGCTCCAGACGGCCGCTTTTTTCAATCTCCGAGAGTGCAGCCAGACTCTTTTTCACCGACTCCCCTATCGCAGGATAGTTTTCCTGTACTTGTAAAAAGGCCTTTTTCAGCAGTTTTCTTTGCCCCAGTGCCATGACCTTTTGATCGTCCTGCCAATCATCCTCAGCCTGATAATAGGCCAGCAGCACACTCATATCGGCAGCATACTGCGTCTCCGTATTCGTCCAAAAATAGTGCGGTTTTTGCGGATGCGCTACACATCGCTCCTGCTGCATGGGCGCCGTCAATTTTGCAGCTGCGCTGCGGATCAGAATTAAAAAGACCATATCATATCTTAAAATCAGCCGGCTCAAGCTCCCGTACCGTTTGGCGAGCTCATGACACAGCCCGCAGTAGCAAGCTTTATAATGCGCCCGGTCTTTGTCTGACAGCTTTTCCATGTTGGCAATGACATATCCAAACATCTCTTATTCCTCGCATACTGAAGAAAGGGCGCACCCAATCTTTTGCCCCATCTTTACCTTGACCTCTCGGCCGTTTTGAGCAGATCGGAAAAGCTGCGGATGCAGCTGTACCCGGTCTTTTTCAAAAAATAGAAGAATTGTGGATCCTCCATATTCAAAACGTCCCTTTTCTTCTCCCCGGTAAAAATGATGATTCTCATGATAATTAACAATTTTCCCTATCAATATGGCTCCTACCTCCATTTGGAGGACGCTGCCAAAATGCTGCGTATTAAGCTGCGTGTATTCCCGGCAGTTCACTGCAAATACCTGCTCCTTTTCTGCGATTGGCTGCACGGTATGCAGCTGCCCTGGAATGAATATGCGTTGCTGCAGATATCCCTCATCGATATAACAATACCGATGATAATCATCCGGCGAAAGACGCAGCACAACTCCTACGCCTCCCTCATAGCGTTTCGCCAGTTCTTCATCACATAAAAGGGCTGCCAGTGAATAATCCGTCCCTTTGACATGCCATACGCTGTCAGCGTCAATGGGATAAGCGGCTGCTTTCCCGTCACAGGGGCTGATAACATGCTGCGGCATCCTGTCAACCGGGCGCTTTCCCGGCTTAACCTGACGGATAAAAAAATCGTTAAAGCTTCGATATGGGCCGGCCTGATACTGCTCCATATCGATCTTATTTTGCCGGACAAACAGCGGAATGGCCAGTCTTGACCAGGGAGTACAGAAAAAGGACCTTGCTTTCTGCGAGACCTCGCGGCGGATCAGTCCTTTTAAAAGCAGCCGGCCGATTTTGTTTTTATATAGAAATTGCAGTACCGGACTTGTCTTCCGGTACTGCGTTGTTTGCTTTTGTCTCATCCGATTTTTCCTCCGAAAAAGTACAGACACACAAAAATCGTAATATCGACAACCAGTAAAAACCATTTATACATCCCATGCGGCTTTCTTACTGGAAAATCCAGGATAAAGGCAAGACCTGTTATAAAAAGAAACACCGTATACACAATTTGGAAATTGCCGCCGCATGCTAATGTCAGCATTAGACAAAGCGGTGCCAAGGCTCCCGAAGTTGTAATGGGAAGGCCTTGATAATAGTGTCGTTTTTCCTCCGTTTGCTGCTGACGAATTTCTTCCTGCACATTGAAATATCCCAAGCGGATGACGCCGCAAAGCACAAAAAATACCATAGCGCCTATACCGAGCCATCCTCTGATCCCCAGTCCATATCCGATCATCGCAGGAAAAATGCCAAAACAGATCAGATCACAGAGAGAATCAATTTGAATACCAAATCGTTTCTCTTCTTCATTGCGTTTCACTAACCGGGCGATTCCTCCGTCAAACATATCGCATACGCTGGATACCATGATTAGCATGCCGGCCACCTGTATATTCCCCTCTAAGGCAAAGCTCATTCCAATCACGGCGGCAGCCAGACCCACATAGGTCAAAATGACCGAAGGATTATAATATCCAATCATCATTTTTCTCTCCCCCTCTTATTTTTTCTCATATAATCGAAATTGATCATGGATCGCGACCACAGCTTCTTCTACTTGATCTTCATCAATTAAAACAGAAATTTTGATCTCAGATGTTGAAATCATCCGAATATTAACATGCGCATTATAAAGCGCCTCAAACATCTGCGTTGCGATACCGGAGTTGGAAACCATACCGGCTCCTACCAGCGAAACCTTGGCCACATCCTTAAAGCAAGTGACTTCTGCCGCTTCCAGCTGCCCCAGATGCTCCTGCAAAATGGCAACCGCTTCATCAGCGCTATCCTCTGCTACTGTAAATGAGATATCTTTAGTTCCGTCGTGTCCGATCGACTGCAAAATAATATCAACATTGATATCATTTTGGGACAATAAATTAAAAAGAGAGAATGCTTTTCCCGGCCTGTCCGGAATCCTCATTACAGAAATGCGCGCCACGTTTTTATCAGCGGCCACGCCGCTCACCATCATTCGTTCCACCAGCGAATCCTCCTTTACTATCGTCCCCGTTGCTTTCACCATGCTGGAAAGTACCTCGATCTCTACATTATATTTTTTAGCCATCTCTACACAGCGGTTGTGCAGAACCTTTGCCCCGGTAGAGGCGAGTTCCAGCATTTCATCATATCCAATTTCGGCTAGCTTACGCGCATTTTTTACATAACGCGGATCCGCTGTATAGACCCCCTCTACATCCGTATAGATCTGGCAGCGATCTGCATGCAGCGCCGCTGCCAGAGCAACAGCCGTTGTATCGGATCCGCCCCGTCCCAGCGTGGTTACATCTTCATATCGGTTTATTCCCTGAAAACCGGTAACCAGAACGACATTTCCGCAGTCAAGCTCAGCTTCCAGCCGCTCCGTTCCGATTCTCTCCAGACGAGCGCTGCCATACACCTTGTTTGTATACATGGGTACCTGAAATGCATTGAGCGATACCGCCTGATATCCCATCGACTGCAGCGTTATAGCCATAAGTGCCACTGACTGCTGTTCTCCTGTACTGATCAGCATGTCCAGTTCACGTCTGGAAGGATTGGGATTCATTTCTCTGGCTCTCGCCAGCAGCTGATCCGTCGTTTTTCCCTGTGCGGATAAAACCACTACAATGCGGTGTCCTGCCTCAACATCCTCTATAATTTGCCGGGCTACATTGCGCACTCTTTCCGGCGTGGCAACAGAACTTCCTCCATATTTTTTAACGATTAGCACCCGTATCCTCCTGTTCCATTGCCAGACAGTTGAGTACCTGAATCCCTCTGATTTCCAGCTGCTGAATCAGATCCCGCAGCTCCTGTGACTTCATCTGTTTGGTAAAATAAGCGTAAATATTTTCGATTTGAATCGCAGAAATAATTCCTTCCTGCGGCATCGGTACTTTTCCGTCAGTTCTCAGCATATAGGACTGCCCCAGACTGCTATAGCTTTCCGGTTTAATCTTTTTATATTCATGATAGGTGGTAGAGGTCACGCCGTCCTTTTTATTGATGGCTGCCATCACGATATCGGCTGCCACCGCGCTTCCTGTCGGCAAACTGCCGGCGCCCTTGCCCTGCACCGTGATATCATCAAGACAATTTCCCTTAATCATAATGCTGTTATAGACGCCTTCAACCTGAGCCAGCTTGTGCTCTTCCGGAAGCAGCATCGGTTCAACGCCGGCAAACAAACGGCTGCCGTTCATACGGCTTCGTGCAATCAGTTTAATATGGTGATCGATCGCTTTAGCAACTGCCATATCCTCCTGCGTGATTTTGGTAATTCCGCGCCTCTCAATCTGTTCCCAGTCTACATCTACTGAATAGGAATGGGTTGACAGAATGGCCAATTTTCTTGCTGCATCCATTCCCTCTACATCGCTCTCCGGATGCAGCTCTGCATAGCCCATTTCCTGTGCATCCTCCAGCGCCTCTTCAAAAGAAGTTCCCTCTTCTTCCATTTCTGTAAGAATATAATTGGTCGTTCCGTTTAAAATAGCCATGATTTCCTGCAGTCGCTCCTGAATCATGCATTCATTGATCATCCGCATGATCGGAATGCCGCCGCCTACGCTGGCTTCGTAGAAAAAGTCCACATGATGCTTGGCTGCGATCTCCAGCAGCTCTTCTCCATAGGCAGCCACCAGATCCTTATTGGAGGTGACAACGCTTTTTCCTGCCTCGAGAAGCTGTGAAATATATTCAAATGCGGGATGAAGACCTCCCATCGTCTCTGCTACTACCTCAATCGTCGGATCATTGAGGATATCTTCAAAATTATGTACGATTTTCTCTTCATAAGGATCTCCCGGAAAATCTTTCAAATCCAATATTGCTTTCACCCGCAGTACTTCACCGCTGTCATCGGCAATGATTTCACGATTTCGCGTGACTACATTGACTGTGCCAACACCTACTGTACCATATCCTAAAATTGCTATATCCATGTCAGTGATTTACTCCCTTGCTAAAATCTGAATTTCACATACGCCGTTTACTTCTTTTAATGCATTCATGATCTGATCAATACTCCATGCTGCCTCCAGTACCTCCATACTGAGAGAAACATCTGCTAGTCCATTGATAGGGACCGCCTGATGAATCGTCAGAATGTTGACGCCGGCATTTTCCAGCACCATTAAAAATCTCGGAAGCACACCCGGTCTATCGTCAAGCTTTGCGGCAATGGTCACCGTTTTCTTTCTTACAATATCAGTAAAGGGTTCGATCATATCTTTATATTTATAAAATGAACTGCGGCTGATTCCAACAGCCTCCACCGCCTCCTGTACGGTAACGGCCTTGCCGCTTGCCAGAAGCCGCTTTGCCTCTACCACCTGTCCGTAAACTTCCGGAAGGGCCTGCTGATCAACAATAAAATACTCACTCTTCTGCAATCTTTACTTCCTGCCTTCCTTTTATAAATATGCCTTAGTATAGCACAAAACATACGCCGCCGCAAGAAAAAAGCACTGCAAACTGCTGCTTGTTTGCAGCCTTTCGCAGTGCTTAGCGTCACTTTTTTACGGCTCTGCCGTCTTCTGAACTGCCTGTACACAGGCCTCCAGTTTTTCGATCACCTGCTCTATATAGCTGTCTCCACAGGCAAACCATATATCATCAGTAATCTGCGTCACATAGTAAAATTCCGATAACCGGTAATAAGAAATCGACTCCTGCGTACCGTCAGTGCATGTAAAGGTAAACTCTAAGCGATCTGTTTCATCGTACTCCGGCGTTTCATTCAGAATTTCATAATCCGGTGCAATCGAAATCAAAGCGCGGTATACCGCCAAGAATGTATCGGCTTCCACCAGTTCTCCATCCAGCCGATATACGGCAAGTGCTTCTGACCCACTTTCCTCCTGATTATTCTGCGATCTCTTGATAGAAAAGCTATGTGTCATATCTGCCGTGCTAATTGTACCTTCCTGAATCTCTGCGATTCTCTTCAGATAGACCAGCTTATTCACATAATAAAATGGATCAAATCTTCGTACATCCATGCACTCTGCTTTCACTCCGAGCACTAAATCGCTGCCGGCTTCACGGAAATAAATACATTTCGTACCGCTTTTTTCATACGTATAGCCAAACAGATAATCTGTTGTCTGATATTGATAGGTGGTATTATCCTTTTCATCAACCGTACGCGTGACAATGGTCTCACGATACTCCGGCTCTTCCCCTAAGCCATATTGATCAAAATCAGTACAGCTTACCTCAATCGTTTCCAGAATTTCCGGCGAAACAAGCTTGACAAAATAATCGCTGTCCAGATTCTGAATAACTTCTACATGAGGATTCGTATAGGGCTGTGTAAAGGCATATTTCGTTACAATCTGTGTTTCTGTAGAAGAAAGCTCTTCTTCAATCCCATCTTTATAATGGATCTCAATCGGACGCTCTCCTTTTTTCTGTACAAACATGCTGTAAAGCTGCCCTTTGGTATTCAGTTCCGTCAGCGTCGCCAAACGAATCGAATCCTTGGTAAAGCTGGCATACGAGTAGTATGTTGCATTACAAGCGTAGATTGTAGCATCTCCCTCCATCATGCAAAATGCATACTCCTGATCGCTGGACAGATTACCAATCATGACTTTCTGCACTGTGCCATCTTTTAGGGTAACCGTCAGCGTCGCTACGGGCACCGCTAAGCCAAAATCAGCCAGACGATCCCCTGATGCATCGGTTTCAATCTCCTTATACACCTGAAAAATCGTTGCCATCGAGATTAAACTCGTATACGTATGCTTTAGCTCCCAGTGCGGATGATCTTCCAGATACCATGTAAGCTCATTGTTAGTAGGATTGATTTCTCCGGGCAGCAGCGTGATCGAATCGCTCTGCGTCATTAAATTTACAGAAGCAATATTGGATTTTTCGTTTTCAAACAAATTTTTGAGAACAATAGACGTCGAGGACTCTTCAGGCTCCAGAGAAGCCTGATACTCATTATATTTCATTACAGCAATCACGGCAGCAACAAGGATTAAAATCCCGGCTGCCATGATGATCAACTTTTTGCGCATTATAGATGCTTCCTCCTCACCCAAATCACGACACCTGTGAGGATGATAATCAGCGGAATCACAACGGTAAAGATCAGACCGTAGAAAATAAAGTCAGACTGCGTTGTTTCAATTTTCGCTTCCTCCAGATTCTTCGAACTGATATATAATTTATCCACCGAATCCTGCAGGAAATCACAGGCAATGGTCGTCAGCTTATAGTTTCCGGTCGTTACCGGACTATTGGATGTTGTATTGATAAAATCAGAATTACCAATAACCACCAGCTTGCTGTCTGCTGTTGTACCATCCTTGCGGTTGACTCCTTCCTCTGCAATCACACAAAGATTAAATGGTCCTTCGATATCTCCCTCTTCCTTAACAGCAGCTCCGTTTTCTTCGCCATCCTCATTCAGGCCTTTGATGACAGCATTCTCTGAAGTCGTCATAATGGCGCTGATCTTGGTACTGTTGCTCTTCTCAGGATTGATAATAATGGAAGCAGGCAGCATCATCAGACAATAGTTATTCGAGTCACCTACCAGATAGCTCGTAATCGAATTATCCTCTCCTAAAACCGGCTTCAGAATAAACGGATACGAGTAATAATAATCCATCGAGGTCTCAATCATGCTTCCCCGCTGAATGCTCATGCCATATCTGGCCAGCAGCCGCTCAAAGTTCGGCAGATCCGGCATATCGCTGGCAGCCAGAAACATCATACGGCCTCCGTCTTCCATATAACGAAGCAATATCTCATACTCACTTTCACTCAAATCCTGACGTGGATTGTTAATCAGCACAGCTGTATGGGTATTCGCTTCCAGCTCCTCAATATTTTCGAGCACCAGATTCATCGTATCTACCTGATAGTTGGTGTAGCTCAGATATTCAATAAAATCAGACGTGAGAAGGGTCTCGCTATGTCCCTGCAGCTGATGCAGCACCGGCGTCTCCGTAATGCAGACATACTGAATTGCAGAAGAAAGCGCCTGCTCCGCACTAAAGCCGGTTACATTGCGTGTCAGCGTGGAATAGTCACTTTTGACTTCATACATGGAAGAAATGTTGACAGTTTTAAATTTTTTCGTCGTTTGATTTTCAATAATCAAACTTCCGTTGGGAAGCCCCTGAGAATCATCCATCAGATATTGATTGGCAAAGGTCGGATCCGTAAGCGGGTCCACTTTTTTAAATTCCAGATGATCTGACATATCGACATAGGCTTCAATCAATTTGATGACCTTTGTATTCAGATCATTGCTCTCAGTTCCCTGATTATACAACCCATAAATGACGACGTCATCCTCCAGCTGATCCAGTACGTCCGTTGTATCGCTGCTGGGCGTGTACATGGCATTACTGGTAAGGTCCACCTTAAATCCTAATTCATTAAACAAGACGTTACACAAAACCAATGCGACCAAAAGAATCAGCGTCGTAATGGTTGCATAGCCGCCGTATTTCAAATTCTTTTTGCGCTGCATAGAGCCTCTATAGTTTAGTTTTTTCATGATAATCTCCTATTCGTTCCATCTCTTCTTTTCCACGACCTGACAAGTGAGGAACAGGAAGAAAATAATGACTGATATAAAGAAAATAAGATGACTAAAATCAAAGACACCGCTAAACATGTCGCTATACCGTGCAAAAATTGCCAAGGAGGACATAATTTTTGCCAGCAGTCCATCAAAGGATTCCGGAATGATAAAGAAAATCCCCAAAATGACAGCTATGCTGCCGGCGCCAATAATTCCTGTAATAACAAGCTCATGAATTGCCCGGTAAATCAAGAATAACACAATCGCCAGTACCACTAACATGGCTCCTAAGGAAAAATATCGGGAAGTAGGCAAAATTGCTTCTACTCCATCCAGCATCATCAAAATTAAAAATACAGCAATGGTAATCACCGCTGAAATCAACTGATTCTCTGTCAGGGACGAAATAAACATACCTACTGAAATGAAAGTGATTCCCAGCAAAAAGAAGGCAAGATATCCGCCGGAGGTCATGGCGGCTGACATTTCGCCGTTAAATCCAAAGACGGTTGTGAGCGGCTGCAGGATGCTGATCAGCAAAACCAGTGTAAATACGCTGGCAGCTGCAAAAAACTTTCCCAGTACAATGCCCGACGTTTTAATCGGTGATGTTAGAAGCAGCTGATCGGTTTTATTTCTTGTCTCTTCAGACATAATTCTCATCGTTAATACCGGTACGACAAAGACGATCAACGAAGAAGATGCATTGAGTACATGATAAAAATCAGCAAACTGATAGTACATCGTATATAATGAATAATATACGCCAAAAACAACCAGCATCATTCCAATAAACACATATCCAAGCGGATTTTTAAAATACGTACGCAGTTCTTTTAAAAATATGGCTTTCATTTATCTTCTGGCCTCTCTTTCTCCGGTTACCTGCAAGAAGATATCTTCCAAATTGATTTCTTCTGTCTTCATCATCAGAATCGGATAACCGCTTTGACTGCAGAAACGGAAAATCGCTTCTCTCACATCTACTTCCTCTTCTGTTTCTACATTGATATCAACGGTTCCTTCTTCTCGTATTCTGAGGATTTCAGCCTGCTTTACGCCTTCAATCGCTTTAATCCCCTTCAGGATATCATTTTTTGATCCCTTTATACGCAGTTCCAGCTTGTTAATCTGCAAGATATTTTTAGATAATGCATCCGGCGTATCAATCGCCACAATGCGGCCGTGATTGATAATCACAAGCTTATCACAGACTGCC
>CANOUM010000013.1 GCA_947570515.1 uncultured Clostridia bacterium | reverse complement strand
TTATACTTGGTGCGTCCGATTGTGATTAGAATGTATGTGAACAGACGATATCATATTTCCAGGAAAGTTAAGCTTCAAAAAGAACCCATTGCACAGAAGTGGAATGGGGCGGCGCAGCATATCGTTTCGGTTGTTCTTGAGAGTACGGACTCGGTAGTCCTCACATTATTTTCGACATTATCCAATGTATCAATATATGGGGTTTATCAATTAGTTGTGGTGGGAGTTCGGCAGTTTTTCCTTTTAGTGTCGAATGGAATTCAGTCCTTTTTGGGGGAAATCTGGGCCAAAAGAGAAAAAGAAAAGATTCAATATGTGTTTGGATGGGTAGAGTGGAGCATTCATACGGTTACGGTTTTGATATATGGCTGTACGGCAATGCTCATTACACCGTTTGTTCAGGTGTATACGCTGGGTGTACACGATGCTAATTATATACAGCCGTTGTTTGCTGCGGTTTTAACGTTGGCATATGGCCTATATTGTCTGCGGCTTCCTTATAATATAATGATTTTGGTAGGAGGTCATTATAAGCAAACGCAGTCATGCTATATAACAGCGGCCATTATTAATATCGTCATATCTATTGCCACGGTTATGGCATGGGGATTGGTGGGCGTTGCAGTTGGTACGGCCGTATCTATGTTGTATCAGATTATATGGATGTGTATTTATGATTCTCGAAATTTATTTGAATGGCCCATAAAAAATGTGATTAAACAGGTGCTGGTAGATATTTTGACCATTATCATCGCCGTTTTACTGACGAAAACAATTCACATGCAAACCGTAAGCTATCTCTCATGGATGGGGATGGGAATTAAAATTTTAGGCTGCTGGATTTTGATCAGCATAGTGATCAATAGTTTGTTTTACCGAGATAAAATGAGCAAGATAAAGAAACGGTTGCTGTCGCTTGTCAAAGGGAAGAAATGAGGGGAAGGAATATGAGAAATATACTAAGAAGAATTAGTAGTAAAAGAAAATATAAGAAATTACAGAAAATGGGAATCAAAATAGGAAAGAACTGTGAAATATATGATGGAGTAAGCTGGGGATCAGAGCCATACCTTATTTCGATAGGAGATCATGTGCGCATCACAAATGGCGTGAGATTTATAACGCATGACGGCGGCGTATGGGTACTGCGAAACCGGGAGGAGCAATATAAGGATATAGATATTTTCGGTAAAATAGTGATCGGTGATAATACGCATATAGGGATGAATGTGATTATTATGCCAGGAGTGAAAATAGGAAAAAATTGTATTATAGGGTGTGGAGCAATTGTTACCAAAGATATACCAGATGACTCAGTGGCAGTAGGAGTTCCTGCTAAAGTCATTGAGGATATAGAAACATATATTAAGAAAAATGAATGCAGATTTGTACACACCAAGCAAATGAGCGCAGAGGAAAAGAAGTCGTATATTCAGAACAATATATGATTTAAATAATACCGGTAAGGGAGTAAATCATGGGCTATTTATTTGATTCAGATAAATTAAGATATACGGGGAAGATGCCGAAGGTACAAAGGCTATATCGAAAGACGCAAGAAGCGAAATTTTATCCATTGAAGATGTGGTATAAATTTTGGTTTAGGAGAGCAAGAAATAAAAATCATATAGAAATATCAGACAGACTACAGATAGGAGCAGGATTATATATTGGACATCCCTATGGAATTACAATTAATGAAAAGACAATAATTGGAAAAAATGTGAATATTCATAAAGGCGTTACCATAGGGCAGGAAAACAGAGGAAAACGCAAAGGGACGCCGATCATCGGCAATCAGGTTTGGATAGGAATCAATGCTGCGATTGTGGGAGCCGTACATATAGGGAATGATGTTTTAATTGCGCCTAATACTTATGTAAACTGTGATGTGCCGGATCATTCAATTGTGTTAGGCAATCCATGCGTGATTCATCCCTGTGAAGAGGCAACAAAGGAATATATCAATAATACAATAGAGTAATAAGGTGAGTGGATCAGTATGACTAGTCAAATAAAAAGGCTTAGAAACTCCAATTTGGAGTTATATAGAATTTTTTGCATGGTTTTGATTGTGCTGCATCATCTGGTGCTGCATGGTCTGGATGAAAGCGGAGCGGGGATAGGAATCAATAAATACATCATAGATATTTTATCATTTGGAGGGAAAATAGGCGTCAGCGGATTTGTCCTGATTTCTGGCTATTTTATGGTTAATTCCCACTACTCTGTAAAAAAGTATTTAAGATTAGAAGGACAGGTTCTGTTTTATTCCGTAATGGCGCTGCTGATTTCTATTTTTCTTTCCGGTACAGTTTATATTGCAAATACCATAAAAGCATTTTTTCCTGTGCTGCTCAGCCAGTATTGGTTTGTGACAAGTTTTGTTGCGCTCATGATTCTATCTCCTTTTTTGAATTATATCATACAAAGTTTAAAGAAAGAGCAGTATAGGAAAGTACTCATTGTTTTAGTTATGTTTTGCAGTGTGATGCCCACCTTTATCAGCAGTGAGCTGTCAAATTCTTTAACATGGTTTATATTCCTTTACTTTATCGCAGGCTATATAAGATTTTATAAGAATGATTTGACGAAAGAGCGTGCGGGCAGACATGCCTTTATTGCAATATTCGGTATTGTTATTTTATGGTGCTCTTCGATCGCTGTCAACTGGCTGGGAATGCACCTGGAAAACGAAAGAATTTTATTATACAGCCGTCACTTTATGTCACGTGAGAGTGTTTTTGGGCTATTGATTGCGTATGAGCTATTTATGTTCTTTTTATGCAGAAAACCGGCGTATCATCATGCCATTAATCAGATAGCAGGGGCAACATTTGGGGTTTATCTTATCCATGATAATGCCAATATCAGATCTTTTTTATGGGATTTTGTGATCCGGTATATCAATCAGAGTCATCCTTTGTATCTGATTATTTCCTGTATGTTTTATGTGGCATTGGTATACATTTTATGTACAATAGTAGAGCTGGCAAGACAGTATACGATTGAAAAGATATGGATTAAATGGATTGATCAATATGCAGATAAAGGAAGCCAAAAGCTGCTATATAGGTTCGGAAAGATTATCGTATTTTTGAAGGAAAAATATAATCACTTTACCCAAATAAAATAGGGGGTAGAAAAAGGGGGGACAAGTCCAATGAATGCCAAAAAGTTTAATATCATCGTAACAGGCGTTGTTGTATTCATTTTATTTATCATAGGAGCCGGTACATATATGATTGATCCTCTGTTTCATTATCATGAACCCGTGGAAGGCTTGAAATACCCTATTAATGATGAAAGGTACCAGAACGATGGAATCATAAAGCATTTTGAGTATAATGCAATTATTACAGGATCAAGCATGACCGAAAATTTTAAAACCAGTGAGAGCGATTTATTATTTGACGTCAATACAATCAAAATTTCTTATTCAGGAGCTACTTTTAAAGAAATTAACGATAATCTCGAAATAGCGTTTTCGTATAATGATCATATTAGCATGGTGATCAGAAGTTTTGATGATGTTATGCTGATTCATGGCAAAGATATGATGCCTAATGATCTGAGAGAGAAGAAGTTTGATTATCCAAGCTATTTAACGGATGATGATATATTCAATGATGTGAAGTATTTATTTAATAAAGATATATTATTTAAAAGAACCATTCCGGTGTTGGAATATACAATGAGCGGCAAGGAAACAACATCCTTTGATGAGGCATACAACTGGAACGATCAAGCTGTATATGGAAAAGAAGCCGTATTAAAAACCTACACAGTCAAGCCGGCGGCATCACAGGAAAAGATTTATGAAGAAAGTGATCATCAGCGGGTGATAGAAAATGTGGTGCAAAATGTAACAGAACTGGCAGACCAACATCCTGAATGTATGTTTTATTTGTTTTTTCCACCTTATAGTATATGCAGGTGGGATATGCTATATCAGGAAGGATGGATCAATTATACGATTGATGCCGAAAAAGCAGCGATAGAAGAGGTGCTGAAACATCCTAACATTAAGCTGTATTCGTTTAATACAAAATACGATATCATAACAGATCTGGATAATTATATGGATGATAAGCATTATGGGGAGTGGATTAACAGTCAAATACTTACATGGATGGCATCTGATGAAGGACTGCTTACCTGTGATAATTACGAGGAATATATCGATGAAATCCGAGTTTTCTATAATTCATATGATTACGAAAAGCTGCACGAGAAGTAAAAGGATAGGAGATATACAGAATGCTGTTTAATTCATATATATTTATACTGCTCTTTTTGCCGGTGAGCGTAAGCATATATTTTCTGCTTAATAAGGCTCATCAATATGTATTATCTAATATATGGCTTATAGGAATGTCGCTTTGGTTCTATGCGTATTTTAATGTTGACTATATCGTTATTATTCTTGTTAGTATATCCGGTAATTATATACTATCAAGAATGCTGTATACAAAATCTATCAATAAGAATAGCTTCATGAAGAAAACCGTGCTGATTATTGGTATTTTGATCAATATCATTTCTATTTTTTATTTTAAATACTTTGACTTTTTTATTACTAACATCAATGCGTTGTTTCATCAAAACTTTGAATTAAAAAATATATTGCTTCCGCTCGGAATTAGTTTCTTCACATTTCAGCAAATTTCATATCTTATTGATTCATATAGGGGAGAAACAAAGGACTATGGTTTTATAGAATATGCGTTATTCGTATCCTTTTTTCCTCAGCTCATTGCAGGGCCTATTGTGCTGCATAGCGAGGTTATCCCGCAATTTAGAGATAGAGAGCTTAGAAAATTTAATCATGATAATATGGCAAAAGGGCTGTATATCTTTGCGATTGGATTATTCAAAAAGGTGTTGATTGCCGATACATTTGCCAAAGCAGTTAGCTGGGGATTTAATTCATACCTGAGCATATCGTCAATGGATACGTTTTTAGTTTCTTTATTTTATACATTCCAGCTGTATTTTGATTTTAGCGGGTATTGTGATATGGCAATCGGAATAGGCAATATGTTTAATATACAACTACCTGCCAATTTTAATTCCCCATATAAAGCGACGTCCATAACCGATTTCTGGTCAAGATGGCATATGTCTTTAACCAGATTCTTACGGCAGTATGTGTACATTCCTCTCGGCGGAAACAGAAAAGGCAAAATCCGAACATACGTGAATATCATGATTGTATATCTAATCAGCGGTATTTGGCACGGCGCCAATTGGACGTTTATTATATGGGGGGGGGGTACACGGAATCGCCAATTGTCTCAATCGAGTATTTAAAAAGACGTGGCAGAAGCTGGGCACGATTACGCAGTGGTTTTTAACATTTATGTTTACTAATTTTGCGTGGATCCTCTTTAGAGCGGAGAGTATAACGCAGGCCAAATATATGATAAAGAAAATCATATCAATGGATTCATTATATGTAAGCCCAGGCCTGTATGAATGTTTTAAAATGACAGGGTTTTCATTTCTGGAAGAACACGTTTCTTTATTTAGCTACTTCCCAGACAGGGTGAGTGGATTTTACATGTGGTTCATGCTCGCAATGGCTTTTTTCATTATTTTAAACTTTAAAAATGTGATTGAAATTCAGTATAAGCCTACCACGGGAAGAGCAGTGACAGCCACTATATTGTTAGTATGGTCAATCCTGTCCTTATCAGGGATCTCAACATTTTTATATTTCAATTTTTAGTCATCATAAACGGGAGCAATGCGCAGAATCTTGACTTTGCATCCCGGAGTAAGATATAATTTAACATATTTAATCCATCTTAAAGGAGCCTTCATGACAGCAATTCATCATTACATAAAGGTTTATCGTAAAGAACCTGCTTATACGGCATTTACCCCCTATCGCATTTGCCCCATTGGTGCACATTCTGATCATCAATTAGGAAAAATCACGGGTTTAGCCATTGATAAAGGGATTCATATTGCGTACGGGCCCAAGCAAAACGGTGTTATTGAAATAACTTCTCTGCAATTTCCTAAGCGTGCACAATGGCATGTCAGCTCAACGCCAGAGACGAAGCAGAATGATTGGGCAGATCATCTGCGCGGAGCGACGATTGCTTTAAGCAGAAGGTATCCTCTGAGGATGGGGCTGTGTGCGATTATTGACGGTGAACTGCCTATTGGAGGCCTTTCTTCATCGGCCGCCGTCATCATTACATTTTTGAATGCACTTTGCAAACTTAACCATATTACACTCATCCCCAGTGAGCTCATTGAAATTTCAAAGGAAGCGGAAAATCAATATGTAGGCGTCTCCTGCGGGAAGCTGGATCAATCTTGTGAAGTATATTGTCAAAAGGATCATTTGCTATATATGGATATGAAAGACGATACCTATGAGCTGATCCCAATGAGCCCGCAAATGAAGCCATATGAGATTGCCATATTTTTTAGTGGTCTTGAGCGGAGTTTAGCCAGTAGTAAATTTAACATGCGTGTGGATGAATGCCGCGCAGCGGCATATGCGCTCAAGGCTCTCAGCGGGGCAGAGTATGGCAAGTTTGAAGAAACCAATCTGCGTGACGTGCCGTATCAGAGCTATCTGCAGTATCGGGATCGATTACCTGAAAACTGGGCTAAGAGGGCAGAGCATTGGTATACAGAATATGCGCGAGTCGAAAAAGGGGCAGAGGCATGGAAAAAAGGAGATATAGAAGCTTTTGGCCAATTATCATTTGCAAGCGGTCGTTCTTCGATCGATAATTGGGAAACCGGTTCTCCGGAACTGGTTAAGCTCTATGAAATTATGACACAAACAGACGGTATTTATGGAGGGCGTTTTTCAGGCGCAGGATTTAAGGGGTGCTGTATGTCGCTGATTGATCCGGCATTTGAAGCCAAAATTTTAGAAAAAGTGGAAAAAGAGTATCTGTCTTGTTTTCCTAAGCTAAAAGGGCGCTATAGCGCACATATTTGTCATAGCGCCGATGGGGTGAAATTATGAAGTGTTTAATATTGGCCGCCGGTTATGCGACAAGACTGTATCCGCTTACAGAGAATTTTCCAAAACCTCTTTTAAAGGTGGGAGAGAAAACGATTTTGGACTGGTTAATCGATGATATAGAAAGTCGTGAAACAGGTACAGAATATGTGATTATTTCTAACCATAAATATGCAAAGCATTTTGAATTATGGGCTAAGGAAAAAATGCTTTCCCATATTCAGGTGCTGGACGATGGAAGCAGTACTAATGAAACACGGCTGGGAGCGGTGATTGACATCTGGTATGCGATACAAAAATTACAGCTTGATGATGACCTGCTGATATTGGCAGGCGATAATGTACTGGATTTCAGCTTAACGCATTTGATTCGATATGCGAGGGAAAAGAAAACCTCCTGTATCATGCGATATTATGAGTCCGTTTGGGACAAGCTACTAAAATGCGGCGTAGTGACCGTGGCAGATGATGACAGAGTACTTGCGATGACGGAGAAATCGCCTGATCCGGCGACACATTGGTGCTGCCCGCCATTTTATTATTATACAAAGGAAGATGCCAAATTGATTCCGCAGGCGATTGAGGAAGGATGCGGAACGGATGCTCCGGGGAGCCTGGCTGCCTGGCTATGTCAGAGGCGTATTGTGCATGCTATGGAGATGCCGGGACATCGCTATGATATCGGCAATTTAGAAAGTTATCAAAAAGTACAGAAGGAGTATAAAGGAATTCAATGCTGACGCAGAATATAAACCTTGAAAAGCAGGTTGTACTTGTTACGGGAGCCGCTGGTTTTATTGGATCTAATTTGGTAGAGGAACTTTTACAGAGTTTTTCTTCGATCACAATTGTTGGAATTGATAATTTGAATGATTACTATGATGTTAGAATTAAAGAATATCGTCTGCGTAAAATAGAGCAGTTAGCATTGCAAAAAGAAGAGAGTCAGTGGATCTTTGTAAAAGGAAACATTGCTGATCATGATCTTGTGAATACACTGTTTGAAAAGTATCGACCAGCCGTTGTGGTCAATTTGGCGGCGCAAGCCGGCGTGAGATATTCGATTAGCAATCCGGATGTGTATGTCGAGTCCAATCTGATCGGATTCTATCAGATTTTAGAGGCGTGCAGACGATATCCGGTGGAGCATTTGGTCTATGCGTCTAGTTCATCGGTGTATGGAACGAATCAAAAGGTTCCTTATTCTACAGAAGATCGAGTAGATAATCCGGTGTCGCTGTATGCAGCAACCAAAAAATCCAATGAGCTGATGGCGCATGCGTATGGAAAGCTTTATAATATTCCGTCAACCGGACTGCGTTTTTTTACTGTGTATGGTCCTGCGGGAAGGCCGGATATGGCGTATTTTGGATTTACCAATCGATTACGTGCCGGGGAGACGATTCAGATCTTTAATTATGGCAATTGCAAGAGAGATTTTACGTATATAGATGATATTGTAGAGGGAGTTAAGCGCGTTATGCAATGTGCGCCGGAGAAAAAGCAGGGGGAAGATGGCTTGCCTTTACCGCCGTATCGGGTGTATAATATTGGCAATCAAAATCCGGAAAATTTGCTGGATTTTGTCGATATATTGCAGCAGGAGCTGATACGTGCAGGAGTGCTGCCTGAGGATTATAATTTTGATGCACATAAGGAGCTTGTGCCCATGCAAGCGGGGGACGTACCGATCACGTATGCGGATACGCAGCCGCTGGAGAGGGATTTTGGATTTAAACCGAATACGCCATTACGGCAAGGGCTAAGGCGGTTTGCAGAGTGGTACAAAGAATTTTATTTAGGAGATCATTAAGATATGAAAATTGCGATTGCAGGAACCGGATATGTGGGGTTATCGCTGGCAGTGCTGCTGGCGCAGCACCATGAGGTTACAGCTGTTGATATTGTGCCCGAAAAGGTTGATATGATTAATAAAAGGATTTCACCCATTCAAGATACAGAGATTGAAGAGTATTTGAAGGGGAAAGAGCTGAATTTAAAGGCGACGCTTAAGGCGGAAGAAGCATATGCACAGGCGGATTTTGTCATTATTGCCGCGCCTACCAATTATGATAGTAAAAAGAACTTTTTTGATACGTCAGCAGTAGAAACTGTAATTGACCTGGTGATGGCACATAATCCGGAGGCCATCATGGTGATTAAAAGTACGATACCGGTGGGATATACGGCCTCTATCCGGGAGAAAACAGGTAGTAAAAACATTTTATTTAGTCCTGAATTTCTGCGGGAATCTAAAGCATTGTATGATAATCTATATCCGTCTCGTATTGTTGTGGGAACTGACCTTAATGATGAACGCCTTGTTTCGGCGGCGCATACCTTTGCGAAGCTGCTGCAGGAGGGAGCGCTGAAAGAAAATATTGATACATTATTTATGGGCTTTACAGAGGCTGAGGCGGTTAAGCTTTTTTCCAATACATATTTAGCGCTACGCGTTTCTTATTTTAATGAGCTGGATACGTATGCGGAACTGAAAGGATTAGACACAGAGCAGATTATCCGGGGCGTTTGTCTGGATCCCAGAATAGGGAGTCATTATAATAATCCATCCTTTGGATATGGCGGATATTGTCTGCCTAAAGATACCAAGCAGCTGCTTGCTAATTATGAAGATGTGCCTCAGAATATGATGAGCGCTATTGTAGAGTCGAATCGCACGAGAAAGGATTTTATTGCGGATCGGGTGCTGGAAAAAGCGGGGTATTATTCTGCTAACAGCAGTTATGATGCGGCTAAGGAAAAATCAGTAGTGATTGGCGTGTATCGGCTTACCATGAAGAGTCAATCTGATAATTTTAGGCAAAGTTCGATTCAGGGTGTTATGAAACGGATCAAGGCAAAAGGAGCCCAAGTGGTGATTTATGAACCGACATTGCCGGCTGACAGCACATTTTTTGGCAGTCAAGTCGTCAATGATCTTGATCAATTTAAAGAAAAATGTGATGCAATTATTGCTAATCGTTATGACAGTATGTTAGATGACGTACGGGATAAAGTATATACGAGAGACTTGTTTCAACGAGATTGATAGAAAAAGAAGGTAGAAGACATATGGATCAGGAAAACAAAAGACCTCCTTATCAGAGGGAGCAACAAGGAAGCAGTCAAAATCCGAATCGGCGTCCGCCGGTCCGCTATGATGAAAACGGCAATCCGATACCGCCGAGAAAGCGTCCACCGGTTCGCTATGATGAAAACGGCAATCCGATACCGCCGAGTAAACGTCCGCCGGTTCGGTATGATGAGAACGGCAATCCGATACCTCCGAGACAGCGTCCACCACTCCCTTATGATGAAAATGGCAATCCGATACTGCCGAGGAAGCGTCCGCCGGTTCGCTATGATGAAAACGGCAATCCGATACCGCCAAGAAAGCGTCCGCCAGCCGGACAGGAGATGCAGCGCCGGGATGAGTCAAGGTCTGCCCGTATGACCAGCGGATATGATAGATATCAGGAAAATGAGGATCAGTTTTTTGATCGGGAAGCATATTTGAAAGAGCGGGAAGAGGAACGAGCGATGCGGCGTGAAAAACAGAAAAAGAAGAAAAATACTTTTGGTAAAATTTTGATCGCGGTGCAGGCGCTTGCTACGGTTGTATTTATGGTTTTAATCTTTATACTCGACCTATTGCCAGCAAAATATGTAGCGGCCATTGCCGTTATCTTGCTTATACTTTGGGGCTTTACGCTCTTATCTCAAAAACTGAAGGCCGGAAGGACGGTTGGAAAGGTATATGCCGTATTTATCATTTTAGTATTATCGGTAGGAACGGCTTATATATGGAAGGCCAATAATGTGATGGCCGATTTGACAACCGGACAGCTTGTAAAAGTCAATGATGTATCGGTAGTCGTATTAGCAGATAGCCCGGCACAGAGCCTGCAGGATCTGGACGGCAAGAGATTTGGAGTGCAGAGTATTCTGGACAGGACCAATACCAATACTACCTTATCGGATCTGCAGAGCCGATATAGTCAGGATATTGATACAAAGGAATATGACGGATTTACCACGCAGGCGCAGGCCTTATATAATGGTGAGGTGGATGCGATTATTATCAATGAAGCATACCGTCCTTTAATTCATGAGACATATCCGAAATTTAATCAGGAAACAAGGGTGTTGGATTCCTTCACATATCGTGAAGAGATTGTGCAGAAGGAAACCAAACCGGATGTGAATGTAACGGAAGAACCCTTTACCGTGTTTATTTCCGGCAATGATTCCTATGGAACAGTATCTTTAGCGGATGGCCGTACGGATGTGAATATCTTGGCTACGGTTAATCCGAAAACACGGCAGATTTTGCTGACAACGACGCCGCGTGATTATTATATAGAGCTTCCTTTTTATGACGGATGCATGGATAAATTGACGCACGCAGGGCTGTATGGTGTGGACTGCTCCATGACGACACTGGAAAATCTGTATGGTATTGATATTGATTATTATGTGCGTGTGAACTTCAGTGGATTTCAGGATATCGTAGATGCATTAGGCGGAGTAGAAGTCTATTCCGATTATTCCTTTACAGCTTCGGCAGGTGGCTACTACTTTGATGCCGGGTATAATTATGTGGATGGCGCCAGTGCACTGGCCTTTGTCCGTGAGCGCTATGCCTTTTCCGATGGCGATGTACAGCGCGGACGCAACCAAATGGCGATGATCAAGGCGATTATCGATAAAGCCATGTCTCCCGCTATCTTAACTAATTATATGGGTCTGATGGATAGCCTTTCCGGATGCTTTATCACGGATATGCCGAGAGACAAAATTTCTGATCTGGTTAAAATGCAGCTGGGTGAAGGCGGTTCATGGAATATCGTCACAAACAGCGTACATGGATACGGCGATATGCTGCCGACTTATTCCGGCGGAAGTGAAGCGCTCTCCGTTATGAAAGAAGACGCAGAAGCTGTCCGGCAGGCAAAGGAACTCATTCAAAGATGTGAAAATGGTGAGATCCTGTCCGATCCGTCATAAAAATGCCGGCTATATAAAAATGGTGTAACCTCGAAAAAAGGTTACACCATTTTTTTATTGTCCCAGCACTTCCAGCCAGCCCTGATAGAGCTTTCCGGCTTCTTCAGGCGGCATAATGGGATAGAGCCGCCGGTTTTCAGCAACAAGCGGCTTTAAAGCCTCCTGATTCGGCCAGACGCCCCTGGTCAGACCCGCCATAAAAGCGGTACCAAGCGCAGTCACTTCCGGATTAGCCGTTTGGATCACAGGAATCTGCAGCAGATCAGCCTGAAACTGCATCAGAAAATCATTGGCGCTCATACCGCCATCTGTGCGAAGAGATAGGCAGGGAAGCCCCATTTCACGTTCCATGGCACCCACAACATCCTTTACGCGGTATGCCACGCTTTCAAGAGCAGCGCGCACGATATGTGCCGCCGTTGTCTTGCGCGTCATGCCGTGAAGGCTGGCGCGGCGTCCGTTTTCCCACCAGGGCGCGCCAAGTCCCTGAAAGGAAGACACGAAATATACCCCTTCAGAGCTGGGCACGGATTCAGCCAGCTGCTGTGAATCCCGGGCATGTTCAATCAGTCCCAGATTATCGCGCAGCCACTGGATGACAGCACCCGCCATAAAGATGCTGCCCTCAAATGCATAGCGCACCTCACCTCCAAGGCCCCAAGCCACAGTCGTCAGCAGCCCGTTTTCAGAAAACAGCGGCAGCTCGCCGATATTCGAAAGGATAAAAGCACCGGTGCCGTAGGTGCATTTAGCCTCGCTTTTTTCAAAACAAAGCTGACCGAACAGCGCACTCTGCTGATCGCCCAGCACAGCGCAGATCGGAATTTCAGCACCCAGAAACGATGCATCCATCCGGCCAAAGTCAGAACCGCTTTCCTGCACGGCAGGAAGATTGACGCGCGATATACCAAAAAACTCCAGTATTTCATCGTCCCAGTCCAAGGTATGAATATTCAGCAGCATCGTGCGGGAGGCGTTAGAATAGTCAGTTGCATAGACGCGTCCGCGAGTAGCCTGATAAATCAGCCAGGTATCAATCGTGCCGAATAGCAGATCGCCGGCCTCAGCCTTCTCACGTGCCCTCGGAACGTTTTGCAGCAGCCATTGTATCTTAGTGGCCGAGAAATACGCATCCGGGACCAGACCGGTTTTTTCATGTAGCCAATCGGAGAGACCTCGGGCCTTTAGCTGCTCACAGATTTCTTCTGTGCGGCGGCACTGCCAAACGATGGCAGGATAAATGGGTCTGGCTGTATGTTTATCCCAAGCGATGAGTGTCTCACGCTGATTGGTGATGCCAAGGCAGGTGATGTCGGAGGCTTGCAGCGACAGCTGCTCAAGGAGGCGCCGGCAGACGAGGAGCTGTTTGTCCCAGATCTCCAGCGGATCCTCCTCCACCCAGCCTGCATGCGGATAGGATTGATGAATTTCCTCCTGACACATGCCGAGCGTGCGGCCCTGCTCATCGAAAAGCAGAGCACGTACACTGGTGGTGCCGGAATCTAAAGATAAAATGAATGCCATATTATGCTTCCTCTAAGCGGCGCTCGATAGCGTTTACAACGGTTTCGAGCACTTTGATGCGGGCGTAATATTTGCTGTTGGCTTCTACGATAATCCAGGGAGCATAGGTCGTGGAGGTGCGTACGAGCATCTCGTCTACCGCGACCTCGTATTGATCCCATTTAGCACGGTTGCGCCAGTCTTCTTCGGTAATTTTCCATTGCTTGTCGGGATTCTCCTGACGCTCCTGGAAGCGCCGCTCCTGTTCGTTTTTGTCGATATGCATCCAGAATTTGAGCACAACAGCGCCGCTATTGGTCCAGCTTTCTTCCATGTGATTGATTTCTTTGTAGGCGCGGCGCCATTCTTCTTCGGAGCAGAAGCCTTCCAGGCGTTCTACCATGACGCGGCCGTACCAGGAACGGTCGAAAATAGCCATATGGCCGGCTTTGGGGACGGCTGTCCAGAAGCGCCACAAATAATGATGAGATTTCTCCAGATCGTTGGGCGAAGCCACTGGATGTACGCTGTAGCCGCGCGGATCGAGCGCCTGTGTCAGTCGTTTGATAGCGCCGCCCTTGCCGCCGGCATCCCAGCCTTCAAAGGCTAAAATGACGGGAATACGGCGCAGATACAGCTCACCGTGGAGCTTGGTTAATTTCTTTTGCAGTTCTTTCAGTTTCTTTTGGTATTGATCCTTGGTCAGTGTTTTGGAAAGATCGATACCGGCCAGGGCGGAGGCACGAAAATCATCAGCATGGATCTGGGCGCTTTCCTCCGGACTTACTTTTATCTGATGTGCAGTGCGGTAGTCTGCGGCTGCGATGGCCTCCTCCAGACGGGTCACAACCGTGGAGGCAATCTTGGCAGCTGCGTATTCCTTATCCTCCGCTTCCACGATGGTCCAGGGAGCGTTATCGCGATCTGTTTTTTGCAATGCTTCTTCCGCGAGGCGGAAATAGGCATCATACTGCTCGCAGCGCTGCCAGTCCCCCTTGGTAACACGCCAGGCTGTGTCCTTGGAGTCCTCCAGTTTTTTTAGGCGCTTTTTCTGTTCTTTCTGTGAAATGACGAGGAAGAACTTAATGAGTACGATATGATCATCTGTCAAAAGTTCTTCGAAAGAATTGATTTCATCAGCAGCGGTGGCCAGATTTTTGGCCGTGCTCTTGCCGTCAAAGCGATCATTGAGCAGGATGCGGTACCAGCTGCGGTCCAGAATGGAAATACGTCCTTTGCCGGGCATCATATTCCAGAAGCGCCATAAAAACGGATGATAATGTTCCTCTTCCGTTTCACGCTGCGTGGTATAGACTTTGAAGCCCCGCGGATCGAGCGGTTCAATGAGACGATTGATCATCGTGCCTTTCCCGGCGGCGCCAAAGCCTTCAAAGGTGATGATGACAGGAATCCCCTTTTCCTTGCAGAGCCGCTGCAGACGGCCCAGCTTGGCGTCCAGCTCGCGCATCAGCGGTTTAAATTCCTTTTTGTTCATTGTTTTAGAAAGATCAATTTTTTCTAACACTCTATTCCTCCGTTCTAGCATGTATTTCACATAGAGGGCTCTTTATACAAAGGGCCGGTCTATGTTGATCACGGCATAATACTTTCCCGGAAGCTCACTTACTTTTTGGGTGAGCTGCTGTTTAAATTCATCAGCGCTGATCTGATAAGGCAGTACAGCGTCAAAAATCAGATTGGTGTGAGTTTCGCCAACAACTATCCGAAAGTCATGGATGGAAATTTCGCTTGAAATCTCGTGAGCATAGCCGCTGAGCTTCATACGCAGTTCATTGGTCAGCGCGTCATCAGTCGCGATGGGATCCATATGAATCACCGCATCACAGCCAAGCCGTTCGCGCAGCTGCATCTCAATATTGTCAATCATATCATGTGCTTTTAGGATATCCACATTTACCGGAATTTCTGCATGCAGTGAAATCATTTGACGGCCGGGGCCATAATCATGGATAATCAGATCATGAATACCGGTAATGATGGGAGCTTCCATCACAATGCTTTGAATCTGCTGAATCAGCTCAGGATCCGGCGCCTGTCCCAGCAGGGGATTGATCGTATCTTTAGCCGCACTGTAGCCTGAAAATAAGATAAAACCGGAAACAAGCAGACCGCACCAGCCGTCGATGGCAAGGCCGGTATAATGAGCGATGATCGAGCAGATCAGCACTGCACTGGTAGCGGCCATATCACTCAAGCTGTCCATAGCCGTGGCCCGCATGGCAGCCGAATCTATTTTTGCCGCCGTGCGGCGATTATAGAACGCCATGTATCCCTTGACCAAAATGGCTGCGAGCAGGATGAGGGCGCTGAGCAGATTGAGCTCTGTCGCCTCAGGGTGAGCGATTTTTTCGATAGAGGTCTTGACGAGCTCAAAGCCCATCAGCAGAATCAGAGCCGATACGATGAGGCCGGATATGTATTCGATGCGGCCGTGTCCAAACGGATGGTCGAGGTCGGGCTTTTGGCCGGCCATTTTGAAGCCGATGAGCGTGATGAGCGATGGATAGGTTGTTGAAGGCGTCGGCCGTGATGGCAACGGAACCGGTGAGGGTGCCGGCCAAAAATTTTCCGGTGAATAAAAGCAGATTGAGGAAGATACCAAGAAGCCCGCAGAGCATGCCATAGGCCTGGCGTGTTCTGGGGCTTGCAGTATCCTCACGATCCTTGATAAAGAGCTTGGCAAGAAGTGTGAGCAATGGTAGTTCTCCTTTATGAAATTGATTTAGTCTTCGGGTACGGCGGGCAGATTGCCAAAGGTCTGCAGATGCTGCAGGCTGCCGTAGCGCTGCTGCAGGATATCCCATTCGTCAGGATCATAGAAGCGGCAATTGCCGCGGCCGAAATCGATGGCTACCTGTAGCATGAAGCGGGCGGCGTTTTCGATGTCGGTCAGATGGCTGGCGTTGGTGGCGCAGCCGGGAACGGCAGTTTGAGCGGTGATGGCAACGCCGACAACAGGCGCCGGAGTAGCCGTGGCAGGCTGCAGGATGCTGTTTAAATGACTGACGCCATTGCCGTAAGGAGTGATATCCTGTGTGGCCAGCGGAAATACATAGGGCAGCTCACCGGTGGTGATTTCCATGGTGTTGAGCAGATCATCTGAAACAGAAAGCACATAGCCCTGCATGACGGTGTTGGAAATGGCGAACCCGCGGTGATTGATGACGCGGTTTCCTTTGGTTGTGTCTACGGATAAAATGGCATCCAGCCCCTGTACGACTTCTTCTTGATTAGACTGCACCATGTTGATGTGGGAGCCCATGAAGGGAACCGGCTTGTGAGGCGCTGTGGGGGCATCCGGGCATACATGCGTTGCGATGAACACATCGCCCTCCAGATGATCTCCCTTTTGTTTCATATCCAGCAGTTTGGCGGCCAGTGCAAGCGCACAAAGCGCACCGTCGCCGTCGGATACAAAGCCAATCTGATCGGGACGCGCGCCGATACCGCCGAGACGGCCGATGAGTCCGATCGTAGGCGCAGAGCCGCCGTTTAACTTTCCATGAGTGCCCGGAATCCAGATGCGTACAACATCGGTTTTTCCCTTGCCGTTTTCAGCGTAGAGCGGGTAGGTTTCTACCTGAGCGGCTGGATCGATACTGAGTAAGTAAGTTTTTACGGCCTCGCCGCTAGCACTGGCAGTGTCCAGCAGGTCGTATACATCAAGCAATTGTTTGAATAACATAGGTATTGCCTTTCTTAATGATATATGATTAAATTTAAGAAATTTAAGAATAAGGGCAAGAATCCCGGAGGGATTTCTTGCTAAGTT